>JAKLIR010000122.1 GCA_022709505.1 bacterium
GTGTCTATGTTGTGCCCGAATTTCCAGACTTTACCTTTTATCTCACTCATGTCAACCTCACATCACTTCGTCGGGATGGGCGATTTCGCCGATGACCGCCGAAGCCGCGGCGACCGCCGGATTCGACAGATAAACCTGACTTCTCACATGGCCCATCCGGCCGATGAAATTTCTGTTAGTGGTGCTAAGCGCCACTTCTCCTTCAGCAAGTATTCCCATGTAGCCGCCGAGACACGGTCCGCAAGTGGGCGTGCTCACCACCGCGCCCGCTTCGACGAAAGTCTCTATCAGTCCGAGTTTCAATGCTTCGAGATATATTCTCTGCGTCGCGGGAATTACTATCATCCGAATCGACGGGTGAACCTTTTTACCGCGAATCACTTCAGCCGCGAGCTTGATGTCCGGAAGCCAACCGTTCGTGCACGACCCCACGACGACCTGATCGATCTTCGCGCCTCTGACTTCACCCACGGGCTTAACATTTTCCGGCAGACTCGGACACGCCACGACCGGCCCCATTCCATTAATGTCTATATTCACTGCTTCCGAGTACCCGCAATCGGGATCGCTCTTATGCACTACTCCCGCCCTGTCGGTTTTTCCGCGAAGGTACTCGATCACCGCTTCGTCCGCCTCAAAAATTCCGTTCTTTCCCCCGGCCTCTATCGCCATGTTCGCCATCGTGAATCGATCGAAAATCGTCAGCTTTTTGACAGCATCCCCCATAAACTCCATGGCCTTGTATCGGGCGCCGTCAACGCCTATCCTTCTGATCGTTTCAAGAATCAGGTCCTTACCGCCCACCCACTTTCCAAGCTTGCCGGAATATTTGATAGCGACTGTTTCGGGGATTTTCAGCCATATTTCGCCCGTCGCCCATGCCGCCGCAAGGTCCGTGCTTCCCACCCCGGTGGAAAAAGCGCCGAGTGCTCCGTATGTGCATGTGTGACTGTCTGCTCCGATTACGAGGTCCCCGGGCGAAACAAGTCCTTCCTCCGGAAGCAGCGCGTGGCATACGCCCGCCCTTCCGACTTCGAAATATTTTTTCACCCCTTGCTCAATGGCGAACTCTCGCATCATTTTCGCCTGTTCCGCGGACTCGATATCCTTGTTAGGCACGAAATGATCGTTCACAAGCGCAAGCCTTTCGGGATCCTTGACCTTCTTTATTCCTATTTTGCGAAATTCTTTTATCGCAGGCGGCGCTGTCACGTCGTGGCCGAGCATAAGATCACACTTTGCGAGCACGAGATCGCCCGGACTGACCTTCCCGAGGCCGCAATGCGCCGCGAGTATTTTTTCCGTTAACGTCATTCCCATGATAAACCTCCACTGTGGGGCATTCCCCCCCGAGGAATGAAGCAAATTATGAGACTGTGGATACTAAAAGTCAAATAACGCCGGAGCCATCAGGCGGTATCCCGAAGTGTTGAATTAGAAATGGTGGAAAACAAGGTCGCGGCCGCGTTTTTGCAACTTGCGTATGACTCGGTCAACGGAGCATATCGACTGGGGTAAACCGCGCTTCTGATCTACCCCCTTTTCGCAAATTCGGGATGATAAACTTTTCAGCGCGGCTACTTCCGCTTCCTCCAAGTCGTTCCCGACTGACCGTCTTCTATAGTGAAACCGAGAGCGGCAAGCTCGTCCCGGATCATATCCGAAACCGCCCAATCCTTTTTATCACGCGCGATTTTTCGGACTCGAATGAGCAACTCGACGAGATCGTCAACCGCCGTATCGTCCTCTTCATGCCGTCCCGCCGCGCCGAACAAGCCCAGCACATTTCCGAGTTCTCTCACCACCGCCGCAGCTTCCCTCAGCACCCCGGCTTCATCGGCCGTAATTTCTTCCGCTTCGCTCTCCGCTCCGGCTATCCAGCTATTGCAGTTTTTTATCAATGAAAAAATCTCTGCGATAGCTTGCGGCGTGTTGAAATCATCATCCATGGCGGCGATGAAATTATCCCGCGCCGAGATTATCTTCGCCTTCAGTTCACGAGCCGAATCACGCGCACCCGTCCCTCGCGTCCGCCGTGCGATATCTTCGATCTTCGAAAAGAACACATCGAAACGATCGAGCGCCTTTTCCGACTCGGCGACTCTCTCGTCGCTGTAGCTGACTGGCATCTTATAATGCGCGCTCAGGAAAAACAGCCTCAGCGCGTCCGGGCCGTGCTTCTCCAATATTTCGGAAACGGCGATCACGTTTCCAAGCGACTTGGACATTTTCTCCTTGTCCATTTCGACGAATCCGTTGTGCAGCCAATATCGAACGAACTTTTTTCCCGTGTAGCATTCGGACTGCGCGATTTCGTTCTCGTGGTGGGGAAAAACAAGATCGTATCCGCCCCCGTGGATATCGAGCGTCGCCCCGGCGAGGTTGACCGCCATCGTCGAACACTCTATATGCCAGCCGGGACGCCCCTTTCCCCACGGGCTGTCCCACGATGGCTCGCCCGGCTTCGCTGATTTCCAAAGTGCGAAATCCGCTGGATGTTTCTTCCCATCGGGCGCTTCGTCGCTTCCGAACCGGTCTTCTCTAAGATTTTTGTTGGACAATATCCCGTATGCGCCGAAGCTCAACGCATCGAAAAACACATCTCCTCCGCTTTGATACGCGTGCCCCTTCTCCATCAATCCGGAAATCAATTCAACCATTTTTCCGATATATTCGGTCGCGCGAGGATAAACCGACGCCCTCTTAATGTTCAACGCGTCCATCACTTTGAAATAGTTCTTCTCGTTCCACTCGGCAAGTTCACTGAACGGAATCCCGAGTTCGTTCGATCTTCTTATTATCTTGTCGTCAACGTCGGTGAAATTCTGAATGTGATAGACTCCGTAGCCTTTGAATTCGAGATATCTCCGGATCACGTCAAAGCTTATGTACGCCCTCGCATGTCCGATGTGGCATTCGTCATAGACGGTCACACCGCAAACGTACATCGTAACTTTTTCCGCATCCGCCGGCTCGAACGGTTCCTTAGCCCGGGTGAGATCGTTTGTAACGTGAATACCTTTAAAATTTGCTCCGGCCGCCATTGCGACTCTCCGTTTTTTAATATCCCTGATCCTATCTCACGCCGTCTAATCCGGTTTCGGCGTCCTGAAGAGATATATTCTCCCGCGCCGTTTGTTTTCGACGCATGGAAATTATAGAATAGTATAGCGCAAACTTGAATTGTTTACTATTTTAATCAGGAGTTTTGCCATGGAAACGGTAACACGATTCGGAGTGTCGGTCCCGCATCAGCTTCTCGAACGGTTCGACGAATATATCGAACAGAAGAAATACACTAACAGGTCGGAAGCCATACGCGACCTTATAAGAAACTCGCTTGCATCCGAAGAATGGCGGGACGCGACCGGCGAAGTGATGGGCTCGATAAGCCTCGTGTACAACCACCACACCCGCGAACTAACGGAAAAGATAGAACATCTTCAGCATGAATATCATAAGAATATCGTCTGTACGACCCACGTGCACATGGACGCGCACAATTGCATGGAAGTTGTGATCGTCAGAGGTAAAAGCTCGGTCGCCCATGACATCGCCGACCGTCTCATCAGCACTCGAGGCGTGAAACTCGGGAAACTCGCACTGTTGAGCACGGGTAAGAATCTTTAATCAGAACCGGGAACTCGGAGTGTGCGAGCGATATTGGATTGGAAACCCGACAGCGGTATCCTTCTTGGAACTATTGACACGGGGGGCGGCCGCGACTAAAATTTTCATCTTGTGCGCGCCCTGCTTGCAATCGGGCGCGGAGGGATAATTTAATGGCTTACAAATGTGATATATGCGGCAAGGGCACGATGACTGGAAATAACGTCAGCCACTCCAACGCGAAAACTCGGCGCACCATTAAGCCGAATCTTCGAACCGTGCATGTAGTGGAAAAAGGGAACAAAAAGACAGTTAAAGTCTGCACCCGCTGCCTCAGATCGAACAAGATCCAAAAGGCTAACTAACCCGTTTCAAATATCAAGCGCAAGCGATATTAATTTCAGGAATGGGGGTCCGGTCCTATCCATTTAGCACGACCGGCCGCGACTTTTGCATTTATGAAATAAACCGTCGCCGCGCAAAGAACACCTGCCAAAACCGCCACCAAAACGACATCCACTCTATATGCGGCATCCGACCTCAACGGCATCACCGGCGCCGCCGCGATGAAGAATCCGCCCATCGATCCTATCACGGCGCCCAGAAACAGTCCGAGATCGCTTCTTCCTATGCCGATCGCAACGGCGAGCAAAACACCTATTACGGCGCCAACTGCTATTTTCTTCAGGATCAAAATCAACAGCACGCTGAAACCCGCGTCTCCGATCGCACCGCCGATGAGAAGCCTTATCAGGAAAAACACAGGCGCCCACACCGCGCAGGCGATTATAGTTCCCGGCAGAGCGGCCACTCCCCTTCTCAGCGCCTGCCTGAATATATAGTCGTCATAATCCACAAGCTTGCCGCCGCAAGCACACTGCCCGCCGATTTCATTTTCCTTCATATTTCAACTCCGAAGATCATTTTTTAGTCTTCCCGCTTTCGGCCGCCGCTCCATCTATCGTTCCAATAACGCTTTCCCTGTCGCCGCTCGCCACCTTGATCCTTTTTCGCCGGGATCCGAATCCTGATATTATCTCAACACAATTCCGCCCGATATTCAACCTTGAAGCAATTAATTTTATCAGTTCCTCGTTTGCTCTTCCATCCTCGGGCGGCGCTTTCAAGTCTATCTTCACGGCGCCGTCGAACTCCCCGCGAAACCCCGGTTCTCGCGCTCCGGGTCTGACTTTAACTTCGAAAATGACTTCACTTCCCGATCCGGTGAAATTAATCCGCGCCATTTTCAGTCGCCGTGTCGGCCCCGGCTCTCTCCTTCATTTCGGCTATTCTTTTTCTGAAAGACTCCAGAAGAAGTTCGAATTCTGATTCGAATTCCTTTTTGGCCGATTTCACCCGCGCATATCTTTCCTCTATCTTATGCCCCTGCCGGTGGGCCTCCTGAACTATGAGATCGGCCTGCTTCTTCGCCGATTCAACAACGTCTTCTCTCGTTTTCTGCGCGAGCAGGAGCGCTTCCTTTATCGAATCTTCAAGCTCGTGATACTTTGCGAGGTTGTCCCTCACCGCCTGAAGTTCGCTCTGCAAAGCGGACCTCTCCGACATAACTTTGCCGAATTCGGACGCCACCTCTTCAAGAAACGCTCTAACCTGCGCCGGATCGTACCCGCGCAGAACTTTCGGAAATTCCCTGTTCGTGATTTCAAGAGGAACTATGCCCATCGCCGCACCCCGGTCTGTTTTCTCGAATAAAAATAACTCTACTCATAATATCCGGGATAATACGATTAAAATGAATCTCCGCGCCGCATCGAGTATGAAAATAGCGAGTATGGGTGAGAAGTCTATCGGCATCGAACGCCTGTCGATCTTCAAAAAACTCATCGCGGAAAAGAAAAAATCCCTGCAAGGCGCCAGAATCGGGTCCGTCACTCTGTCAAGAAGATCTGTTAACTCGGACGATTGCCTCTGAGGCATCCACGACATAAAAACCTTTATGATTATCAGAATTTCATAAACGTTGAAAATGAAATTTATGATACGCCCGGCGGCGAAAATCATCAGACACCCCGCTCCAGAAGCCGCTTCAACTGTTCGAAGTCATAGCGAAGTTTATCAAGGAGTTCCCTACGGTAAAGCGCCGCCGCCGGGTGATACATCGGGAGAAACACTTTCCCCATCTTGTTTACGGCGCGCCCATGCTCCTTGGATATTGAAATGTCCGGGTGGACAAGAGTGTGGAGCGAGTGGCGGCCGAGAGTACATATAACCTTCGGATTAATGAATGCTATTTGAGCGAAAAGATAGTCTTTGCAAGCGTCTATTTCTTCCGGTTTGGGATCCCTGTTCCCCGGGGGCCGGCATTTCACTATGTTGCCTATGAATACATCGCTCCTCTTCAGTCCGATCTCCTCTATCATCTTGTCCAAGAGTTTCCCCGCTGCGCCGACGAAAGGCCGGCCCTGCCTGTCTTCTTCCTGCCCCGGCCCTTCTCCTATGAAAACGACCTGCGTATTCACGTCACCCTCGCCGAAAACCGCGTTGGTCCGGCCCTCGGCGAGCGCGCATTTGTTACACGTCACTACCTTTTCTCTCAGTTCTTCCCAGACGTTCATTACGTGTTCCCGCTAATAATTGATTTTGAGCGTTTCGCTCAATAAGTCCCATTCACATTTGCAGCCCATCTTCTCCGCCGATTTGACTGCATCCACAAACAATCGTCCTTCTTTAATTTGATACTGCATTCCTATAGGGGCGTCCTCTTCTTCGTCCGCTTCCTTCGCCGTCACTTCGTTGCCGCGAACTCTGAATCGGAGAATTCTCTTATTATTATACAATGTGACGAAATCTCTTCCTTTTTTTATCTTAAAATTTTTGAACACGTCCGCCGACACCAATACTTTGTCGCCTGTTTTCCGCATAACGTTTCCTTTAACAGGAATCGACGCTCCGTTCACGGAAACGCCGAACCTCGAACGTGTGAAGACGGTAAACCCGCAGTCCGCGTCCATGAAAACCATTTCCTTTTTTCCATCTCCGTTCAGATCCGCCGTTATCGATTGCTTCACGCCGACCGGAACCGACGCTATCCTTACACTGTCCGAAACCTCGGCGGGGTTCATTATTCTGATCGTCTGAGTAGCCCCTTCCGCCATCATCACGAAAAGAGATTCGGGCTCACCCGCCTCGATCGTATCCATCCACAAGGATTTAAGGAACTGTTTCTTTTCCGCGTACGGAAGCCGCCATTCGACGCGTGCGCCTTCCTCATCCATGCCCAAGCTCACAAGCATTCCCCGTCCGTTATAGTCGGATTCGTATAACACGTACTTTTCAACGCCCCCTTGCTGCTTGACCGGAAAAACACCGTGAACCGTTCCAAGCCCACTCACCGGGGCTTTGGACGCGAGCTCGAAACGCGTCCCGTTCCATTTGTATGCCGTCAGAGAGTCCCTGCCGGCCGTCGTCGCCCATGCAACAAGCTCCTCTCTTCCGTCATCGTCAACATCTGATCCGCTGATTTTAAGAATCTTCTCTCCCCGCGACTGAACACACTTTTCGCATATTTTCCTGAACTCCCACTTTTCTCCCCCCCACGCTGTTACAGTCCCGGAATCATCGAGAAAAACAGCGGCTTCTCCGAACTTGTCGTTAAGCATCAAAACCGCGGCGCCCCTGATCCTTCCGTCCACCACGGGATCGGATGTTATCCATGATTCCGCGAAACCCGTACCGTCCCACCTCACAATATGTCCGAAACCTTCTTCGTCAACTATGAAAAGTTCTTCTCCGGGATCGTTCATAAAGTCTCCGGAAAGCATCTTGGTGGTCGTGAAATAACATTCCCCGCCCCTCAATTTTCCTTCCCATCTTCTATGAAAACCCGTACCGGACGATGGTTCGCCCTTCGCGCTAAATATTCCGAAAATAGCAAAAACAGCAACGAATATCGAGAAGACAGCCGCCGATAGATAAATGTTCTTTTTCATTTCCATTATTCGATGCGCCATATAATACATTTTTGTAATAATTCAAATTGCGTGTTTTGATGTCACCTATATATTGATTATAACATTGTATTTATTCCATTAAACATCGCTTAACTTTTTCTGTCTATCATGAGGCGGCACGGCGCCGCCCAGCAAACAAATCATTCAAAGTGTGAAAGAGATATTTCGATTTCCCAAGATATTTGTATAAAACAACTTCAAAAAACTCATTACATAATTCATAATTCTCAGTTGATTACAAATGACCTTAGAGGCTCTAACAAAAAGAGGATCTTAGCGAGAACGAACGAAATGGTTACCGGCAAGGCAAAGAGACGAAATCGGGCGAAGGCGTACTTGCAGCAGTACGTCGAGTTCGATTTCGCTTCGATAACGAAGCCGGGGGGCATTGCAGCCGTTCGCAGCAGATTCGCATTTTGTTAGAGCCTCTTAATAAAGGACGGGCATCATGATAGTAGCTAAATTCGGCGGAACCCCGATGGCGGACTCGAACAATGTTAATAAAGTGATCCGCATGATACTGCACAACAAACAGAGGAAAATAATCGTCGTCTCAGCTCCCGGCGCGAGATTTAAAGGAGATAAGAAGGTCACGGACTTGCTCATAGAAGCGGCCGATCCTTCCATCGATGCGAAGAAACGCAAAAAGCACATAGACGAAATCATAGCGAGGTTCTCCGAGATTGCGAAAGGAACGGGAGCGGACGTGACGCTAACCGTCGGCGCTCTCGAAGACCTCGTGACCCGG
>JAKLIR010000123.1 GCA_022709505.1 bacterium
GATAATCACTCCTCCTGAAAAAACCGCCTTTCCGGAATCGTCGTCCGTGAACAAGCTTTCACAATATATCTCAGTCGGTTTCATCGCAATCTTTTTGGTCTTCTCGTCCGAATCGTCGAGCGAACCGCGTTTCACAAGCCATTCGCCGCTCTCTTGTTTCAACGTCACCCCGCCGGTGAGTTCAGAAGTCTTCGCTTGTCTGTCGAACACTATCTTCCGTGCGTTTGCCTCTCTTTCAGACGCCCGCACCTTGACTCCGCCCTCGGCCGAGCCCTCACGTTTTTTCCATGAGTAATTTAGTTCCGCCGATTCGAGACTGAAGGGTTCCGCCTCATCTTTCCCCGCTGCCGCCGATCTCCCTTTATCATTGAACTTTACATCTTTTTCAAGATGCAGAACGCGTTCGTCCCAATCTATAGTAAATTTAGCCGCGGACGCCTCGTTTCTCGAATCTTCAAAACGCACGTCTCCGCTTCCATCGGCTCTTTTCTTTCCATAATCAACGTAAATATTCTCCGCACTCACCGTCACATCTTTATATGTCAGTCTTGCATCGCCTTTTGCCTTTAGAACGTCCTTCTTGTCATTGTAGATTAAACTTTCGGCGGCGACCCGGACCTGTTCGCGCTCAAAAGACTTCTCATCAGCATTTCCATCCCTGTCGCGGAAATACTCGACGATATCATTTCTCGTATCCTTACCCGGAACCATATCCGCGAAAACCGCGCCGGCGGCGTTGAACCTTCCGTCTTTCACCGTGTAAATCATGCTCCCGGCGGATATGCCGTAATCTTTTTCCCTAAGCGCCGCGCCGGAAGAAATCTCCCACATGTCCTTCACTCCGTCGTAGAACGCATAGCCGCCTGACAAATGCCGGTCCTTTTGCTCGAATATCACCGGCCCGGCGGCCTGTATCGTATCACTCGCGAAATTGATGCTTAATCCCATCGCCGAGAGTTTCGCCGGCTCGGTCACCGCTTTTTTGAGGTCTTCATCCGCATTCTTGCTGACGATATCCCCATCGATCAGCCAGCCGCCTTTTTTCTGCTCAATGAAAACTCCGCCGCCCATATCGGCAGTGTCCGATGCAGTGTTTATATTCGCGTAACTCGACTTCGCAACGAAGTCCTTATTCGACAGAGTCATCGGCGATGGAATGGTCACCATGCCTTGTTTCCAGAAGTACATCGCCATGTCGGACTCGATCAGCGTGGTCTTCTTCCCGAGGGCTTTTGCGAACTTTGAATCTTTTTTCGCTTTGTTCCGAGACGGCCTTTTGATTATCTTCACATTGCCCGAAGCTCTCACTGATTTCACGTTGAAATCAAGAAACAACTGCTTTGAATTCATGCTGAGCACTCGGGATTCCATGGATACGCTTCGATCCCTTTTCCCGATCGGCACTCCGGGCACGAATATCGCATTTATATCCGGCATTGCGTCGAGCCGCATCCATTTGTTAAGCCTGTCGTATTCGAGATAGCCCGCGGTCAAAGCCACGTTTCTGACGTCTTTTCGACTCAGTCCGGACTTTCTGATGTCAGCCAAAGTCTCCTCTGACGCCGTTCGGTCCAAGTCTGCTATCACCGCGCTGACATCGCCCTTTGCCCTAATGATCGATAAATCCTCTCCGCTCACATCCATGGAATCCGCTTGAAAATTATCTCCTTCGAGGCTCAGTAAAATCGGGCCCGGCGCCGAGAGATTCTTCATTCTTCCGTCCCACTTGATCTCACCAGTGCGAAGAAAATCCCCGTTTTTCGACTCCATGCGAACTCCGCCGGCAAGACTCATAATCTCGGTTCCGGTGTTGTACGCCACATCCCCGGCCGCGAACTTCAGCGGCGGCTTTTTCTTCCGGTAAATGTTCCCACCGCCTATCCCGCTTATGCTATAATCGTTCACTTCTTCGTTGAACGCGACTTTGGCGGCGCTCACATCCCACATCAAGGCGGAATTCTTGTACACTCTCAACTTAACGTTATTTATTACTATAGGTTTCGGCTTATAGTAGCCGACCCCCTTTTCCTTGATGAAAAACGAAAGAATTATGAACGCGCAGACACAGGCCGCGAACAGACCGATGAATATTCTTTTTATTGTGTCGAATCCTTCAAACCACAATGTTCAGTGAGCCTCCAGCCATTTCCTGATAATGGAGAACATATCCGCACATGCCGGATCCGTCATCATGCAGTGCAAGGCTTCGGGGTAGAACTTGAATGTTTTATCTTCCGATTTGAGATTCTCGTAAAACTCTTTCGTGCCTTCGGGAGATACCCCGATATCCTTTCCGCCCTGAATTATCAGAGCGGGGACTTTTATGCTTTCGGCGCCGAGTTTCTGCCCCCTGTCCATCAGTTTCTTGACACCGAGCATGTACCGGGTAGTGACATACTTCAAATGGAGAGGATCGTCCTGATCGTATTTAATGTTGTTTTCGTTCACCATGCCGAGTCGCTCGTTTCCGGTGACTTTAATGACTCTCGCGCGCGGATAGAAAATCATCGTCAGAAGATAGAGCGGCGCCATCAGGAATTCGCGCAACGGGAATTTGAACGTCGTCTTGATCGCGGGGGCGAGCAGCAACATACCGTCAATCTTCACCGGAGGGTCGATTTGAAGATTCACATTAACGATCCCTCCCATACTCTCGCCGAGCACGTAAAGTTTCGCCTTCGGATGCCTCTCCTTTATGTGCGCGACGAACTCCTTTACATCTTCGAGGAGTTCCCAAACATCGGGAACGTCGCCCTTGAAACCGTCGCTGAGACCGTGAGCCCTGTAGTCCGGCGAATATACCGATGTTCCATAAGGAACGAGCTCGTCCGCGAGAAGCGAATAGTACCATCCGTGCGCGCTCATCCCGTGAAGTGTTATCAAGACTCTCTCAGGCACCACACCTTCGGGATGCCAACTTTGAACAAACAGTCTGAGACCGCTTTTCGTGGTGAAATACTCCCACTTGCCGTCTCCGGCTCTCGGATTAACTCTTACCTTTAGAAAATCTTCATTGTATTTAGGATGCTGCTGGTCCATTCGTACCCTCCTCGGGCTTTCTTATGAAATATAACGAAACCGCGACGCTTACCCCCGAAATCAGTAAAAGCACCGCGATAACCCACGCTAAAGGATACACCCACACCCGCGTTTCAGGATAGAAACCGGATAAATATCGCCACCACGTATCGATACCAAAAAGCCTTGCGGTATTCTTCGGAACGGCGTGCATTATCAAGCTGTTCCAAGGCGAACCGTCCTGTGCGGCCCCCTGTCTTTTCTCTCTTGATATACGTTCCGCGATCATTTTTTTAAACGCCCAATAATGACCCGTCAACGGTGAAAATTCCGGTATGTAGTGTACGTTCAGGAGATCGTCCCTCAGATCAATCTTGTTCGAGACGTCGAATATATCATAAGGCGCATCGCTCTTGGTCATGATTATGTACTCGTTGTAATTCACTGTTACACCGAGTATTTGCACGAAAAAAGAGACGGCGAAAAACACGGCGATCAATAATTTACCCCACGCTTTCGCCGCGATCCCGCCGGGCTCGAATAGACCGCTTGCGACCAAAAGCAGCAAAGGCACGACGGGAGAAAGAAATCTCGGCCCCCAACTGAAATCCCCATGCCATGCGTTCCATTTTGAATAAGCGAGAACAATGATGACCGCCACGGCCGCTATGACAATCGCCTCCGCACGATGTCGAACCGCAAAATTCTTATAGGCCGCTATCGATAAAATAAGTATAGGTGAATAGTATATCAGCCCTTTTCCGGGACTCAGAAGAAGCCCGTGTATTCCTATGAGCAATGGGGTTTTGAACGCATATATGCCGTCCCTATCCGTTCCACCGAGATATCCGAATTGCATGACGTCTCCGAAACGCAAATAATTATAATAGAGTATCAGCGCCCCCCATGCGGCGAGCGCGCCGAAAAACAGTACGGCGGACGCCGTGGCGCCGGGTCGCTTCCAGCCGCCTTTAACCATGGATATCAGGAAGTACGAAATCAGCGGTATCAATATGAACGCGAGAAACGGTTTGGTCGCTGTCATCATTCCGAGAAAGAACCCGGCCGCGCAGGCGTTCATGGGGTTCGTTTTTTGCTTTTCTTTGAACAATAAAAGATGATAGAAGCCGGCTGTCAGACAAAGCGCCTGAAAAGGCTCGCTGAACAATGTCTTTGATTGCGGCCAGATCATCGAACCCGCGCCCGTGAACATTGCGATGATACACGCCGCGCCTGCGCCGTATCCGAGTTGAAGGCAAAAAAGAAATACGACCGTGCAGAGCAAAGCGCAAACGACGGGAGAAGTGAACGAAGTCACAAAATAGGCCGCGGTTTCGGGATCGATGTTCCTCGATCTCTCCGCAACCGCTCGCGCAATGATATATGCGGGCGCTTCGGCGAGAGATTGGCCGATCCCGTATTTCGATACGGGGCGGCCGTCCCTCCCCGTCCTAAGAACAACCATGTCACTCGGCGGAAGAAACACTGACCCGTTGTCGGCGACATTTTTCGTGACGAGATACATCCCCCATGCATCGCCGCCGGTCGGGATCCCTTGCATCGTAAGTGAATACAGGAAAAAGAAAAAGAGAAATATCGAGATCGGCAAAACAACGCCGCATCTTTTTTTCGGCGCAAAAGAAGTCATGGCAAATTCTAACTTCACGGGACGACAAGTTCAATTTTCGGATAATTTCGAGCTGTTCTATTTTTCGCGCCCATCCACCTTTTAACCCGGATTTGTCAATAGTACGTCGAATCCGGTGCAATGTTCATAGAGGCGAACTGCTTCGTTGTCGTCGCATTTTTTCGTTCACGTACATCTGGTACGCTCGCTTCAAAAATACTCCTTCCGCCTTGCATTTCATCCGCTCTGAATCATTGCTCCCGAATCCAAATGAAGGATTCGGGTTTAACCCGGATTTTTCACCAGAAAAATCCGGGAAATCGTAAAAAAGGGCGATCTACTGTGTTGCATCATCGACTCGAACTCGGTCACATACGAAACAGTATGCTCCCTCGTTCTCGCTCGATGCGCCTTGTATCTCATCTCTTTTTCCGATTTCAACCCACATTGGTGAAGAATGTGGTTTAATCGGATTTCGCGAGGAAGCTGAGAATGCCGAAACCGTCAAAGGTGAGTTGGATTTCGGGATAGATTAGGAGAAAAAATTCTTAAGTAACGTTTGGCCGTTTCGGTGTTGTTTCCAAAATATCCGCGCAAACAGTCTATATGAAAATCAAGAGCGGCTTTTTTGTTCTTTTCGATTGAAAGCCTGCCGGCGAGCTCCGCCATGTTGTCAACTATGAGGTCGACGGCTTTTTTCCCGAGTTCGGGGGACGCTTCCGTAGCCGGATTCTCTCCGAACACTCCTTTAAAAAACAGGCCTGATTCAGTGAATCTTCCGAGCTTCGAGAGTTCCTCGCCGTCGATCAGTTCCGGGAAAAGGTGCATCATGATCGACGTTTCCCATTTTGCGGCATGATCACCGAAATAGCCTATCTCGGATGCGAAAAAGAATTCCGGTCCCGCTATGGCGATAGAGTCGTGGACGGCTGTGAAAAGTTGGGCGCATGCCTCGAAAAGAATTATCTGTTCAGCCGGATAGTGCCCTGTAAGAATGATCATCACACGGAAGCCGTAACGATGAAGAAACTCAAGGGTCGTATAGAGATTTCGGATTGTCAGCGACGCGGGATATCTGAAAGTCCATGGAAAAAAAGTACCCTTCATCGAGTTGAAATTTGGAGGGAGAACGACTCCGCCGGCTTTTTCGGATGCCTTCAGGCATATCTTATGTGCTTTAAGAGCATCGAGCCCGGTCGGGAGATGCCTTCCGTGCCATTCGAGAGTGCCGTAAGGTATCCACGCTATGGGATTTTGCCCAACGCATTCTTTCAACTCGCCGGGTCTCATATACTCAAATCGATTTTCCATATTGGAATCCGTTGGTGATCGAAGTCTGATTAAATCAGTGATAATTTATTTTTCAGCAGCGTTATATCGTCCTTCGAAGCCGCTATCGCCGCGCTGACCGGGCTTCATGTCGTCTTTCGTTCCGCCGGCGTATATGCCGCGCAGATTGAGCTTGAATTCGTCTGGATTCGGAGAATTTGCGAGAGCTGTTTCCATGGTGATTACGTCTGCTTTAACAAGTCTGACGAGGTCCTTGTTCATAGTATGCATGTGAAGGAATTCTGGCGAATTGTGTATGGCCTCGTAGTATTGCATGTGCTTGGCTTTCTGAAGGATCAGCTCTCTGATGCGGGGTGTCGCGATCATTATTTCAGTGCCGGGGATACGTCCGTGGCCTATGGTGAGAGGAAGAACTTTCTGGCACACCACGCCCATGAGAGCGTTTGCAAGCTGTATTCTTATCTGAGACTGCTGATGAGGTGGAAAGACGTCAATGATTCGGTCGATTGTTCCGGGTGCGTCAGTTGTATGGAGGGTGCTGAAGACGAGATGCCCGGTTTCCGCGGCGGTGAGAGCGGTCGCTATAGTTTCGAGGTCTCGCATTTCGCCGACGAGGATAACGTCGGGGTCCTGCCGGAGGATGTGCCTCAGCGCCACCGAGAAGGATTCGGTGTCCGTGCCGATTTCGCGTTGAGTAATAATGCATTTATTGTCTCTATAAAGGAATTCGATGGGGTCTTCGACTGTAACGATATGAGCATTGAAACTCTTGTTAATATAGTCGATCATGGACGCGAGAGTAGTGGATTTACCGCTACCGGTGGGACCTGTGACGAGAACGAGGCCGCGATTCTGCGAACACATGTAAATCAGGGGATCCGCTGGAAGGTTCAGTTCATGGAAGTCCTTCACTTCGAAGGGGACTATTCGCATGATAACTCTCACAGTGCCTCTCTGAATGCAGAGGTTGACGCGGAAACGGGCCACGCCGGGCACGCCGTACGCAAAGTCGAGTTCTTTATGAGTCGTGAACTCCTTCTTCTGTTTTTCGTTCAGTATGCTGAACACCATCTGGTTGATGGTGTCCGCGCTCAACCTGTCGCGGGACAGAGGCCTTAAGTCGCCATCGACTCTGACTATCGGCGTGTTGCCGACTTTAAGGTGAAGATCGGAACCGTTGAGTTCCACCATCTTTTTCAACATATCGTTGATTGTATCCACGATCGGCCTCCCGATGTCAGTCTTTTGGTTTTAGCGAGTTCTTAATCCCTGATATGAAATTCTCGAGCAACGAGAACATTCTGACTTTGTCGTCGAGGTGTCTCTCAATTATTGCGACCGCGGCGCTGCCGACTATCACTCCATTAGCTGAAACGCTTGCTTGAGCGGCTTGTTCGGGTGTCGAAATCCCGAAGCCGACCATGATGGGTTGTTTCACCGTGTCTTGAACGAATTTTACATAGTCTTGAAGTTCGTCCGGCAATTCCGCTCCGGCGCCCGTCACGCCCATCTTCGATATGCAATAAACGAAAGGATTCGAGATTTTACTTATCATTTCCATTCTTCCGATCGGCGTTGTTGGGGCGATTAAAAAAATCGTGCCGAGTTTGAACTGTTTTGCGAGTTCGATGCTCTCTCCCCATTCCTCTGGTGGAAGGTCGGTGAGAAGAATCGAATCGACGCCCGCCGATTTTACGTCCCGGAAGAAACGGTTCACGCCATATTTGTAAACTGGGTTGTAGCACGTCATGATAAGTATAGGCGTGTCGGATTTATCAGCGGTTTTTTCGACGATTTTAGCGAGTTGAGAAAGCTTGAAGCCGTGTTTGAGGGCTCTAAGGTACGAACGTTGCAGAACCGGACCGTCCATGAGCGGGTCTGAGTATGGAATTCCGATTTCGATGATGTCGGCGCCCCAATCGCCGAGATGACCGAATATCTCGGTGGATGTATTAAGGTCGGGGTCTCCAGCCGTTGCGAAGACGGCAAGAGCGCGTTCGTTACGTCTTTCGAGAATCCTCAACTTTTCAGCAATTGTCATTTCTTCAGCCTTGCATGTTCTTCCTTGTATTGACTAATTATGTCCATGTCCTTGTCGCCGCGGCCGGAAAGGCATACGACGATAGTTTTGTTTTCGCCTTTGTAACTTTTCATCAGATATGCGAGAGCATGTGAACTTTCGAGTGCGGGAAGGATGCCTTCGTCGGCGCAAAGCGCGTGGAAAGCTTCCAGCGCATCATCGTCGGTCGCTGTTTCATAATCGACTCTGCCTGTTTTTTTCAGATGGGCGTGTTCAGGGCCGACTCCGGGATAGTCGAGACCGGCGGAAACGGAATGCGCTTCGAGCACCTGTCCGTCCTCATCCTGAAGCATAT
>JAKLIR010000124.1 GCA_022709505.1 bacterium
GCACTGGATCATAACAAAAGTTCCAGCGCTCACAATTGAAGAATCGCCGGAAACGATTTTTCTCTCAAGCTCGTTCTGAGTCATGACGGACGGATGGGCGACATACGGCTCTTCAGGGATATATTCTCGCCCGCCGGTGGCGACCACCACCGCTCCGTGCTCGATAGTCGTCTCTTCTCCGGCAGCCGAGACCACTCTCGTGGTGTAATGCCCGACATGACCGCTGATTTCCCTTATTGAATGTTTTTTCAATAATTTTATGCGCTGATTCGCCTCCACCGCGGAGACCATCTCAGACAGCAATCCCGGAATGTCCGCCCCTTCGAGCGTGTAGCGCATATTCAGAAGGTTGCCGCCGAGCCGGTCTTCCTTTTCCACAAGGTAAACATCGACGCCCTGATCCGCGAGGGAAAGAGCGGCCGTCATCCCGGAAGGCCCGCCGCCGATCACAAGCGCCGCCGGAAGCACCTCCGTCCGGTACGACTGCAACGCACTATGCCTCGCCACACGCGCCACCGCTCCGGCCACAAGGTCTTTCGCCTTCTCCGTCGCCTCACCCGGAACGTCCTTATGCACCCACGCGTCCTGCTCGCGCACGTTCGCCATCTCAAACAAATACTTGTTCAAACCTGAGAGTTTCATGGTCTGCTCGAACAGAGGCAGATGCGTCCTCACCGTGCACGACGCGATGACGAACCTGTTCAGTTTGTTCTCGTTTATCACTTGGGTGATGCGTTCGAGGTTGTCCTGCGAACACGTGTAAAGGCTCTCCTCGGCGAACGCTACGCCGGGAAGCGTTTTCGCAAACTCCACAACAGCCGGAACATCGACCACCGCGCCGATGTTGAACCCGCAACGGCACACCATTACGCCGATCCGCGGAGGCTCGCCGCCCACTTCCCTCTCCGGCGGATATTCCAAGGGTGTAATCCGCGTTCCACGCTCCGCCGCGAGTTTTATCATCACTTCGCAGGCGGCGCTGCTTGCTTGAGTGACCGAATCCGGAATGTCTTTCGGACTCTGGAAAGCGCCCGCAACATACACGCCATCACGCGTCGTCCTGACAGGGTTCAGTATGTCCGTCTCGCAAAAATCATACTTGTTCAATTCGATTCCGAATTTACCAGCGAGCTCACGGCTTTCCGAGCAGGGTTTGAGCCCCACCGCGAGCACCACCATGTCGAACTCCCGGCTCTGCTGCTTCCCGTCGTCGCCGACGAATGTCAGAAGCAGGTTCTTGCTCTTTTGAAATTCCTTTATGCCCGAAATGGAACCTCTTATATATTCGACTTCGTTGTTTTTCTTCGCATTCTCATAGTATCTGTCGAAATTCTTGCCGTGCGCGCGCTCGTCGATATAGAAAACGGAGCAATCGAGAGCCGGAAGATGCTCCTTGGCGATCACCGCTTCCTTCGCGGTGTACATGCAGCACACGGCGGAGCAGTAGTCGTTGCCCACGGTCGCGTCGCGGGAGCCCACGCACTGTATGAACGCCACGTTCCTCGGCTCCGAACGATCCGACCTTCGGACGATGTGCCCCATCGTCGGCCCCGACGCACTCAGCACTCTCTCGAACTCGATGCTCGTATATACATTATCGTAAACGCCGTATCCATATTGCGTGAGCAACGTGGCGTCGAAAGTTCTGAAGCCCGGAGCAAGAACCACCGCGCCCACTTCGAGTTTTATCTCTGTTTCCCGCTGCGAAAAGTCAACCGCCTTCTGCTGGCAGGCAAGCTCGCACATCCTGCAGTCCGAACACGGGCCGCAACTCAGACACCGCTTCGCTTCAGCAACCGCTTGTTCCGGAGTAAAAGCCTTCTCCACTTCCGCGAAACTTGATTTCCTCGATTCGACCGGTATCGACCCGTTCTTCGCCCGCGGCGCCTTGGCGGCGTTCTTTATAATACGGTCGTCGATCGGCGTGACCGGCAGCAGTTCGTCCTCGTATCGAGGGGCGTCAATCCCTTCCCCGTTTAAAAACCGCTCTATGGAAATCGCGGCGTTTTTTCCGGCGGCGATGGCTTGGATCGCCATGCCCGGTCCGGTCACACAATCACCTCCGGCGAAAATTCCGGGGCGGCTCGTCGATCCCGTTTTCCGATCCACCGCAATCGTGTTCCGCCTGCTTATCTCAACACCCGATCCCTCGGCGAAGCCGAGCTCGGAAGTCTGTCCGATCGCCGCAATCACAAGATCAGCTTGGTATTCGAATTCAGATCCTTGAATCGGAACCGGGGAGCGTCTGCCGCTCGCATCCGGCTCTCCGAGTTCGTTCCTGACGCATTTCACAACAAGCCCGCGACCGTCCGAACCCGTCTTTATCTCCACCGGCGACACGAGATATTCAATGTCCACTCCCTCGTGCTCCGCCTCCTGAATCTCCCATTCATGCGCAGGCATTTCCTCTCGGGAGCGCCGGTATATCATCGCCGTTTTCTCCGCTCCGAGGCGCACCGCGCTCCTTGCGGCGTCCACCGCAACGTTTCCGCCCCCGATCACCGCCACCTTCCCTTGAACGGAACTTATCCCTCCGAGCTTGATCTCCCTCAAAAATTCCACGCCGCTCCTGACACCGGGCAGATCTTCCCCGGTCACACCCAGCCGTGCGCTCCCATGCGCTCCAACCGCTATGTAAACCGCTTTGTATCCCCCGGCGAACAGACCGTCTATCCCTTTTTCACGGTCAATCGGCGAATTCAGCTTTATATCGACTCCGAGTCCTTTTATCCTGTCTATTTCATAATTCAAAATTTTCATGGGAAGCCGGTACTCCGGAATCCCGACGGCAAGCATTCCTCCAGCGACCGGCAGCGATTCGAAAACGGTGACCGGAAATCCTTTCAAGGCGAGATCGTGAGCGGCGGTCAAACCCGCGGGTCCGGCGCCGATGATCGCGACTTTTTCCGTCCTCTCGGCTTCAGGCTTCACGGATCCGCCGCCGGGTTTCAAGGACTTGTCTTCAGCACGGTCCATTCCTGACACGCCGGCGATCAACCCGGATTCTTCCAATTCGAGATCGGCGACGAATCTTTTCAGCCCGTTTATCGAAACCGGTTCATCAACGTGCTTTCTGTTGCATTCATCCTCGCACGGATGGTAGCACACCCTTCCGCACACCGAGGGGAAAGGAATCCGCATCCTTACAACATCCAAAGCGTCCCCGAACCTTCCCTCGGCAATGAGATTCACATAACCCTGACAACTTATGTGAGCGGGGCAAGCCATCTTGCACGGCGCCGTGCGATCCCTTTCAATTGAAAACCAGTTCGGGACCGCCTGCGGATACAGCCTGAAAGCCGCGCGCCTGTCGCTCAGGTTTTCATTCTGAGCATCCGGCAGCCGCACGGGGCAGACGTTCGAACATTCCGCGCATCCGGTGCATCTGCTCTCGTCGATATACCTCGTATCCTTCCTGAGCAATACCGAGAAATGTCCGGGCCGGCCGCTGAATTCCTTAACATCAGCCATCGTGATGATTTTTATGTTAGGGTGGTTCCCCACCGTCACGAGTTTCGGAGAAACTATGCACATCGAGCAGTCGTTGGTTGGAAAAGTTTTATCGAGGCGAACCATGTTGCCGCCGATGCACTGCTGGTTTGTGACGAGATATACCTGAAAACCTGAATCGGCGAGATCGAGAGCGGACTGCATCGCCGCTATCCCGCCGCCGAGAACCATCGCGGCGCCCACATCTCCGCCGGTCGCCCCGGCGATGTTATTTCTTTCGATTTCTTCGCTCATACCGCATCCGGCCGAACACCCTGTGTCATGCTGGCGTTCTGCAATTTATATGATATTTAGTTTCTTGAGCAACGGGAACGGGGATACGATGTGTTTGCTCAACCATCCTTCCGCTTCCTTCATTCCCATTGCGAGCGCCATCAATTCCGTGAAAAAGAACACTGGCAGCCGCTCGCCGCTCGCCGAAGTCTGCCTCATGTCAAGATTCGTCTGGCACATCGGACATGCCGTCACGAAAGCCTCCGCACCGGCTTCGATCGCCATGTCCCGCAGTTTATCCACGAGTGTTATCACAATGTCCGATCGAGCCATCGCGTGGCCCGCCCCGCAACAGTCTGTTTTGTACGACCAGAACAAAGACTCCGCTCCGACGGCGGCCATGAGGTCGTCAAGCTCGACTGGATTGTCCGGGTTAGACGTCCCCAGTAGCTTCGGAGGCCTCGCAAGAAGACATCCGTAGTATGAAACCACCTTCAATCCGGAGAGCGGCTTCACAACGAGGCGCATCACCGAATCGATCCCGACCCGATCGACTATGACTTCGAGAATATTCAAAGTGCTGATTTTACCGCCATAGGAGCGCTCGACCGCCTGATCCATCTTATCTTTCTCGGCCGGGTCGGAAAGCACGGTGCTCTCCGCGACCTTCAACCTGTTGTAACAGCTCGCGCAAGGCGCCACTATGTCCAAGCCCGCCGGTTCGGCGAGTGCGAG
Source organism: bacterium (assembly GCA_022709505.1). GTDB lineage: Bacteria > UBP15 > UBA6099 > UBA6099 > UBA6099 > JAKLIR01. Next base: position 4,459 of record JAKLIR010000124.1, read on the forward strand.
GTTCCGGTACGGAAGCGCGATGGAGAGATCGTGGCTGAGACTATGCGCGGACGTCGCTCCGCAACACGTCCATCCCGGTATCTCGACCAGTTCAACTCCGAGCTTGCCGAGCACGGCTTTGGCGGAATGATCATACTCCGCCGCCGAGGATTTCAGCGAGCAGCCCGGATAATATGCAAACTTCTTATGTTCTTCGACCGAGTTCATATTTTATGCCTGAACCTATCTATTATCTTCCTGACTTCATCCCGCCCAGCCGCTTTCGGCGAGAATTTGATCTTGCGCTTCTTTATCATGTCCATGCCGATTTCCATATCATCGAAATAAGTTCCGGTCTTCATCTTGTAGTGCCCGAAAAGCAGCGGCTCGTTCACCCTGCCCCTCGCTCTCACCACGTTCATGAATATATCATTGAACTTCACGGAATTCCTTTCCGCCGGTTCAAAACCGGATTCCACGGACATTTCCTTCATCGTATCCATGGTCCTCGCCACATCTATCTCCATCGGGCACCGAGTTGTGCAAGTGTTGCAAGCGGAACACAAATGGATTGTTTTTGATGCGAAAATCTCCTCTTTCATCCCGAGGATCGCCATTCTTATTATCTGTGTAGGCGTGAAATCCATGGCATGAGCGACAGGACATCCGACACCGCATCTCATGCACTGCATGCACTTTGTCAGATTCCTCACTCCCCTGCTCTCAAGTTCGGTTTTGAAAGCAGGGTCCGCCTCGATGTTTGTGATTCCGGACTTACTATGCATGATAGAGTTTTGTTAACCCCGTCCCGTTTTATTCGGCAACATCTTTCCGTTTGATATCCTAAATATTATAACTAATATTTTAATGTTTCATTACATTTCCCGAAATATTTTTGCTTATTTTCCCTTTTTAATCCAAAGATTTACCAATCATCTCTTATTATAATAAACCGTTGTCGGCTCTTTTTGTTCTGATACGGCAATAAAACGCATTACTGCTATGTTCAGAAACTTCGTTTTTATTAAAAAGGTTCAATTTAAGAATCCCCTATATATTACACTGATTTCGCCTATTTTTTAACCTATATTTCAGATTTAGTGCAATATTGACAAGATAATATATAATAATATTATTAAGGAATAATTCCTAATATGGGATTAAATTAAAGAGACAAACCATGGCTGAAGATAAGAAAAAAGTGGAAACGGCAAAATCGGTGTGTGAACAGTGTGGACTCATCCATGAAACCCCCATTTCCCATGAGAAAGAAAAGTCAGAGGATATCAAGATTGCAGCCCTGTCGATTACTGGGATATGCCTTCTGATTTTGATTTGGATTTGGGTGTTCAGATGGGGCGTGCCTCTTGTCAAACAACTCAGCTCCCGTTAAGCCGGACCGCCTCCTATAGGCACAAAGACCGGACACTCCTCAGGGAAGGTGTAAGTGCGCATGGAACTTCACGACTATGACGACCCGGTGTACATAATATCGGTGGCGTCCGATATTCTGAACATACATCCTCAGACTCTTCGGATGTACGAACGCGAGGGTTTACTCGAACCGAAAAGGACCGGCAGCAACAATAGGATGTTCTCCATGAAAGACCTCGATGAAGTGAAGGAAATCCGCAAACTGACACGCGAGGAAGGCGTCAACCTCGCCGGAGTGAGAATAATAATGAAGATGCGCCGTGAGATGGATCTCTTGAAGTCGAATCTGAAGAAATTCGAACAAGTCCCCTGATAAAAACTATGACTCGTGCGATGAACACATTATTCCTTTCCTCGTTTGTGCTTTTTCTACTTTTGCCTTGTGCGCGGGTGTTTGCTTGGGGGCCGGGCGCTCACGAAACCGCGGCGCGGGAAGCGGCTGGGTATTTCCCGCAGGCAATAAAAAAAATCGTGGCGGCCAACATGAAAGAGTATCTCGAAGGAGTCCGGAACGAACCGGAGCTCTTCGACTCTGTCCTTGGTGAAAAAAAGGACTTCTCGAGAGATTATTTCAGGTATTCCGGCATCAGCAAATACATGGATCACTTCAAACGTATCGCATACATGATGTCCCGAAAAACCGATCCTAAAGTTCTGGCGTTCGAGATAGGCCAGTTCACGAGAAACATTACTGATTTGATGGAGCCGATACCATCCGATTCCAATTTTCCGCCGCTCGAAACGGCGGGCAACCGCGTTTTTTTTATGAGCGACTTCGACGCGGCGAGCAAACGTTTCGACTTCATGTTTAACGGAGACACCTATATCGATAACATACCTTCAAGGATCAACACCGACATAGATTTTTCAAACATCAAGGCGGAGATCATTTATTCGTCGTACAAGAACGGTCAAGTTTTCAAGAACATCGATTCAGACGCACAATCGGTTATGAACCGCGCGCTGAATCTCGCCACGGACACCATATACACCATTTATATGAAACGGAATTCGAAGGATGAAATCGACTTCAAACCGGAGCAGTTCCTTAAACTCGGGAGGTTCCACAAGAATTCAGGCAATGAGAAGAGCATCCCCGGACCCAAAGCTCCGAAAACCCCTACACCCCCTTCAATACAGGAGAAGAAAAAATGAAGAAAACGGCAGCCGCATCAAAAGCGAAATCAAAAGTGAAAGAGAAATCATTCATCAGGCACGCAAATGTCGATGACGCGGAAGTGATCCAAGCACTCGTGCTTCACTATGCAAAGAAAAACGACATGTTACCGCGTTCCCTGAACGATATCTATGAAAATATCCGGGATTACATAGTAATCGAAGAGAACAAGAAGATCACCGCATGTTGCGCGCTTCACGTCTGTTGGAGGGACCTCGCGGAGGTGAGGTCTCTCGCCGTGGCGCCGAGACAGACGAAGAAAGGGCTCGGATCGAGAATCGTGAAATACGCCTTGAAAGAAGCCTCTTCTCTCGGCATCGAACGCGTTTTCGCTTTGACTTTCCGGACGTCTTTTTTCGAGAATCTCGGTTTTAGAAAAGTGGAGATGAACGAGCTTCCCAAGAAAGTCTGGGTGGACTGCATTAAGTGCGTCCATTTCCCGAATTGCAACGAAACGGCGCTTGTTATTGATTTGTGATTTTTCGCAAAATAAAGTAATATATACGCGAATTCACCGTTTTAAGCCCCCAATATTCTTTGATTAGTGGCGGGGTTCGAATCAGAAATACATTTTGAAACGGCGGCCGTATTTTGACTGAGAAAAAACAGGCAAGCTGCAGAAAAAGTTCGCCTCATTCATCCGGTTCGCTGAACGAATTCAGGGAGAGGTTCACCTCTCTCGAAAAGCACATGCGTTTCGTTCAGGTGGAACTGGAAGAGCTGCAGATGCTTACTTCCAAACTGCTTGACGTCGGGGTGGCGATAAGCTCCGAAATCGACCTTTACGCACTCCTCACGAGGATAACCGAAGAAGCCAAAAAATTGCTAAAAGCGGACAAGGGAACGCTCTATCTTGTTGACGCCGAAAAGAACGAACTGTACTTCCATGTCACGGACGCCGACATGCTCAAGGAGATTAGGATCCCGATAAACAACAAAAGCATAGCCGGATACGTTTCTCTTACTTCGGAATCCCTCAATCTCGAAGATGTTTACCACATAGATAAAAACGAGCCGTACAAGTTCAACAAGGGAATCGACAAGAAAACCGGATATAGAACTAAATCCGTTCTGACTGTTCCGATGCTGAACCACGAAGGTGAAATCACCGGAGCAATCCAACTGATAAACAAGATTATCGGCGACAAAACCATTCCTTTCTCGGAAAGAGACCAGCGGATCCTTTTGTCGCTCGCGTCACAAGCCGCCGTGGCTATTGAAAACGCCCAG
>JAKLIR010000125.1 GCA_022709505.1 bacterium
ATGACGAAAGAAAATTTCATACTAAAGAAACGGCGTAAGCGACATTACCACACAAGCACCGGCCGGGTGCGGAGACCCGGCGCTACATTTAAATACATCTTCTCGTTACGGTGCTCTACGACATAGTGCTTTTATCTGGGGGCGCGGGCGTCCCGCCCGCTCTTTTCCTCGTTGCCGATGCTCCGTCCGCATCGTAACGCCTTTTACCCCTCGTTCCGGTGCTCCGCGCCGGAACGAGATGCAAGGCCGCTCCGCGGCCTCCTTTCGTCTTTGACGAAGCTACCCGTCCGCCCCAGACATCCCCTGACGTCCATGTCTCCCGTGGATTCCGGGTCTCCGCCCGGAATGACGATGAGAGAGGACGGAATGACGAAGAGAGAGGGCGGGAACAAGATCACCGCGAAAGTGAGCGCGGGATTGCCTCTCCAGCCAATCAATGCGGCAAACATTTGCGCCGGGTGCTTGACCGGAATGACGTCGCCGCGAAAGTGCGGATGACATTTCACGGCAGTTCCGGGAGCAGGAGGGCCTTTCTTTTTCCCGCGAACACGGCGTCAAGGCTCGATGCGGCGCGCGCGGCGATGTCGAATAGTTTACGCTGTTCTCCATTCAGGTCGAACGTGGCGGTCAGGGCGGAAAGGATATCGGTTTTCGCGATTTTATCGAGAGCGGGCGCCGGTCCGAACTCGATGCAGTGCAGGGTGACGGCGCGATCGACGACCGGGCGGAACGGCTCCATGAGATCGGAAGCGAGACAGAAGGAATCGTAGCGGTTGTGGTGATGAAGTCCGAGGGAGGGATGGAGTCCGGCGGCGCAAATTGCGCGGGCGATTATCGCGCGGAGAACTGCGTAGCCGTAGTTCAGGAGCGCGTTCGGGCTTGGGGCGTCGCGGTCGCGTATGAATTCGGGGTCGGCGAAAAGGAGAGTCCAATATCGGCGTGCGGCGAGAGCTTCGACGTTTTCGGGGTCGCCGGAGCGGACGCGTTCCGCGAGAGCGGGGAAGCCCGCGTCGTCGCCCCGGAGTTCGAGTAACACGCGGCCCTGTGCGCGAATTTTCTCCTGAATGATCTGTTGCCAAAGTCGTTTTTTCATGGGCAGGGGCGCTTGAGCCTGCCGCGCGAAACGCTCGGTCTGAGAGAAGTGGCCCTCAACCGGCAGGGACATGGCGGCGGGGGTGAATTTCTCGTCGCAGGAGATCACGATCGCGCCGGCTTGAGCGAGAGAAGAGAGCGCGGACTTGGTGATGGTGATGCGCTGATGGCCGAGCACAACGGCGGCGATTTCTGATAGAGGAACGGTGGCTTCGGCCGCGGGCGGCGTATCCGGGGCGTGTGCTCGTGCGCCGCGCGCCGGTTTCCGCGCCTCTCCCTCTTCCGGGCTCTCGTCGAGGTGTTTTATCACAAGCAACTCGCCGCGAGCGGAAATGAAAGCGGGCGCTTCGCTCAGGTCAATGATTTTCTCAATCATTAGCGTCGCTCAGTTTCCCGTCAGGAGATACATTTACTTTTTTGAATCCCTTTTTTCTAAGTGGTTCAAGCAGGCTCGGGAATTTATCCAAACCTTTTCCCGCTTCACCACTCTTCCTTGCATCTGTTATTTCAACATAATCAAATCTCGGACCGCTGGGTATCAACCAGAAAGATCTAATGTTAAAAAATCTCTGTTTTCCCTCTATCGTGAGAGCAAATGATTCCCTTTTTGCCAGAGAAAAAAGAAATTTCCCATTTTCGCCATAATTTCTATCTACAATATTCTTTCCCTTCCTTATTCGGTCCATGGCTTCGATGGTTGAAACGATCCTGCCCTCCCATTTTTTGCCGCCTTTCTTGTCCGCGACCTCGAAGACTTCGACGTGGTGGTTCGAGCCGAGCATGACGTTGCGGGCCGAAGCGCCGCCGGCGATTCGGGTGACTTTGTCCGAGTTTTTAATCCGGGCGGAGCGGATTGGGATCCGGCGTCCGTTCTTCGCCTGCATGAAGGGTAGATTATTTTCTTCCTTAAAAGCCTTCTTCGGGTCGCTCTGGCCGAGTTCATCGAGCCGTTCGAGCACGCGGCGTTTCACCACCGGATCGACGATGTTTTCAATGTCTTTATTGGACATGTTCACGATCGGTTTTCTAATGTGAACGTAGGGTTTTCCTTTTTCGTCTTCCCGGATTTTGCCATAGTTGGTGGCTTCGTGGAGCGGGCCGTTGACCTTACGGTTCGCGCGGTGTGAGACGACGATGGCCTCGATAGACTCGCGGACGTCGCCCTGAAAACCGGGCCAAGGCGCGTCGAATCCGGAATAGCGGCGGCGGGTGTATGTGGACTCGCTTCGCGCGGCGGAATCGCTGAGTCGCTTGACCACCGCCGGGCTTGTGAGCGCGATGCAGACGGCGTCCACGGCGTGGTGGCGGTGATCCGCGCGGGATTTTTCGCCGCCGTCTCCGAGGATGGAGTTGAGGTCGAGATTGTCGCGCAGGTCGGCGGTGATCTGGCCCCTTGCCGCCTGAACCCTGCGGCGGCGGGAGGGGTCCACGCCCTGCACGCCCGCGCCGTACAGCAGGCCGAGATACCGCATCGCAAGCTGTGTGGCATAGCGAGTATCGTTCAACTGCCGGGTGGCGAATTCGTCTATCCCTTCGACCTTTTCCATTGCGAACCGCCTCCGTTTCGCTTCTACCGTCTTCCTATCGCCCTTGAACTTCCCGACGCGCTGGATAATCTCATCCCATTTCCCGGTTCCGTGGTAGGCCTCCCACGGCGTTTTGTTTTTCTTCACGTTGCGGTTCTCCTCGTTGTGACAGAGGGTTTTGTTCAGGAACGAATTGTCGAGGCAGCGGGAGAACGGGACTATGTGTTCGACATCGAACTGGGGAGACGGCCCGAAAAGAGATTCGAAACTGATGGGTTTTCCGGTATAGGGGCAGATGCCGCCGCATTCCTCGAATAGCAGCCACTTTTCGATGTCCGTGCGGGAAGGCTCTTTTTTCAGCCCCTCCTCGAGAAGTCTGCCGGCCGCTTTTTCCCGTTCCCTTCGCCTATTGTTATTTGCTTTCCATATCTCATCACGCTCTTTGCGGGAGCGTTTCAAATCGCGTGCGAGTTCGACGCGGATTTCGTCCGGTTTTCCGTACTCCCGGATCACGGCGTTCACGACCTTGCGAAGCTCGTTCAGAGCGCGGCGGACGGCGGGGTTGGACGATGCGTCTATAAAAACGCTCGCGCCTGAATTCGGTGGGAGACAAAGAGGCGGGAGTGCGTCGAAAACTTTTTCGAAAGCCAACGCGCCGTAGCGCTGTTTTCGCGCCGTGGCGTATTGAACGCCTTCGCGCATGAGAGGAAGAAGTTTCTCCAGAGCGCGAAGGGAGTGCGCCGAGCGGCCTTCTTCGAGCGAAGTGCTTCCTAATTTCTCCGCCGCCTCCGCCGAAAGGCCCCATTTTTTCAATCCCTTCCGGGCAAGAGCCTCATCCTTCCGGGTGCAAAGCATGGCTTCGACGATCTCGGTTCTTTCCGCGTCCGTTTTTTTCAGCCATTCCTCTTCACCGAAAACGGATATCAAGCGGGAAGCGGTTTTGTTGCCGATCAGCGCTTTCTCGCCGCTTTCCTCGAAGTTGAACTCACATTTGTCCGATTTCTTGAAATTGAGGAGCTTCCTAACCGCCGGAAATGACATTTCGCCCTGTGTTTCGAGCTTGTCAACGAGGAGTTTTCTTTCATCCGGTGTGAGCGAGCGGGTGATGATCTCGCCCGTTTCCCGGTTTGTGATCGTGACTTTTATGTCGTTGACCTTTTGCAGGAGGCGGAACGACTGGGCGGGAAGAATCGCGAGTTGCGCGCGGCGGCAGCGGGGCTCAAGTTCGCAGCGGCCGACATTTCCGGCGGCGCTTTTCAGCGGGCGCTGGAAAAAGATCACCCGGTGAATTTCCTTTTCGGCTTCAGGCGTGAGCAGGCCCGGATGGTGCTTTTTCTGCGCCGCCCAGATCGCTTTGAATTCAGTTTCGATCATGGCGCGCGAGAGGTAGCGCGCGCGGATACGCTCCTGCTCCGGGTCGAGGCGCGCGAGATATTCTCCGAGAGTGCGGCAGCCGCTCTCTCCGATCTTGGCGGCGAGGCCGGCGATCTTCTGTTTTATGATTCCTTCTTCCTCGTCCTTCTTGAGCTGCGATTTGCGGTTTGAGAGGAACCCGCGCCTGTGGGCGAGGTGATAGAGCGCGCGGCCGATCTCGAACGGTTTCAGTTTTTCGTCGAGAGCGCGGGTGCGGAAGGCATAAGGCGACACGGCGGGGTCGTCGCCCGCTGAAAGTCCGGCGTCGAGCTTGTCGAAAAACTGTTTTCGCAGCACCGCCGTGGAGACGTCGCCCTCCGGCAGAAGCCCCGCGCGCTGAAGAGCGAGCGCGAGCTTCTTGTGGCGGCGGGTTCGGCGGTCGAGCAAGCGGCGGCGCAGGCGCGCCTCTCGGCGCGCGGCGGCGCGCGAAACGTCTTTCGCCGATTCGATATCCCCCTCAACCCCCGCGTCGAACACGCGCACTCCCGTCTTAATCAGCCGCACCGGCTCGTCGTCGTCCGTTTCGATCAGAGCCCAACCGACCGAGTTCGCTCCAATGTCCAATCCAAGCAAATGCCCTTTTTTCTTTTCTTTGTTTTTCATAGAGGCTCCCCTTGACTATTTTTGCCGCGCGCGGTAGTATGATAAACAATTGTACCTGAGCGACGATTGCCTATTGTCACAGCAATGGACTTTCGTCCGCAGGCGATGTCTGCGAAAGCAGACAACCTGACGCCCTACTTGAAGGGCGTTTTTTCTTTTACGAATAAAGTATTATTGTTTCATTCTTCAAGATAAATCAAGTTGTGTTGCTAAAATGAGAAATAAGGACGCGCGGCGTTGCTGTTTAGCAACATCTGAAAAGAACCGCCCCCAATTGACAACATGCGGACAATTGCCTCCGCACCGACATTAACAATAGGCGACACGCTTCGTTTTAAAACTACCTTTTTATATCTCTCTTTATCATCGGATATACGGTGTCGGCGAAGAGGCGGTTGCCGGCGGGTGTGAAGTGGCCGTCGAAGGGGTAGTAGAGGTTGGGTTCGGCGTCGCAGGCGGTGCGGAAGGCGGCGGTTACGGTGTGGAATTCGAGGCCTGCGGCGCGTGCGGCGGCGCGGATTGCTTCGTCCGCGGCGCGTGAGGAGAGGAGTGCTGCGTCGGTGTCGAATCCGATCCGGGCGAGTTGTTGCAGGCCGGGCTTGCAGACGTATGCGCGGTACGGGACCGAGACGATGATCGTGCGGGCGTGGAAGCGGGCGCCGAGCGACTTTATTTCGGAGAAATCGCGCGCCATGCGGGCGACGCCTTTCGCCACGCGCGGGCTTTTCAGGTTTTCCATTTCGAGAAACAGGCGCGGAGATTTCACGGCGAGATCGACAAGGCCCGGATTGAGGTCTCCGGCGGCGAACATTTCCTTCACTTCGGGGTCTATGCGGGAGAAGCGGGCGCGTTGTTCGGGGCTGAAATTTTTCGACATTGCGGCGGCGGTCTCGCGCCAGTTGGTGTTGATGTCGATCGAGTCCGGACGGCGCAGGCGCGCGAGCATGACGAGGTTGGGATACATTAGCGACAGGACGGGAGCGATGCGCTGTTTGAAGCTCTTCCGGGCGGCTGCGCCTTCGGCGGCCTGCAAGGTCTGGTAGAGGTCGTCCCCTTGCAGAACGGCGACGATGATAAGGTCCGGCTTGAGCGCGGGCACGGCTTTTTCGGCGATCGCGGCGTAGGAGTCCGGGAATTGGCCGCCTTGCCCGAGGTTCATTATTTCGACGTCCGCGCCATCGCTCCGCAGGCGGCGTTCGAGCACTTTGCTCCACACGTCTTCGAGCCGGTTGCCCCAGCCGAACGTGAATGAGTCTCCGATTGTCAACACGCGGAATCCCGCGCGGCGGCCGGGCGCATAGTCGCGGTCGCGGAATCCGAGGTTGTTGATCTCGGCCTTGTAGCTGAATTCGCGCGTGTGGTAGGTTGCGCTCGATCCGGCGCGGAAGATGAGTTCTTTCTTTCCCTTGAGGACGGCGGCGCCGAGAAGCCGGTCGGCGGCGATTGTGAAGAAGACGGTTATGAGAATGACTTCCGAAGTGAAGAGGAAGCGCGCGAGCGCCGGGGGAACCGCCGCGCGGCCTTTTCGGAGCGGCCTCCCGGCGGCGGCGGCGGCGATTCCCGCCGCGACGACGCCCCAGCACACGACCGGGCTCGCGGCGCGCAGGCTTCCGAGCCCGAACATCACCGCCGACACTCCTATGAGTTCCGCGAAAAAACCGATCGCTTTCGATTCGAAGCCCGAATCCCTATCCAACTTCGCCATTCTATTTCTCCGTCAGCCCCGCATCGGTGAAAAAAGTGCAGGTTAAATTATTTTAAACCACCTGTCCGGGATCACTCCGGCGAACGCGATGAAATCGATCATGAAATGCGCGAGCATGAGCGCGGGAAGCGAGCGCGTGCGAAGATAGAACAGCATGAAGACGGCGCCTATCAGCGCGGTGTTGAAAAATGCGTGGACGCCGCTGCTCCAGTGGATCAGGCCGAATATCACCGCCGACACGGCTACGATCGCCGCGGGTTTGAGACCCCGGCGGCTGAGAACCGCGTGCGCCATTCCCCGGAACACAAGCTCTTCGAACACGCCCACCATGAGAAGTCCGAACGTGAGATCAATCCAGTTCCAAGCGCCGCTCGTGATCTCCGGCATCCCGCCGAGGTGCGCGCCTCCTAAGATGCTCCTGAAAAGCGACAGCAGGTTTTGGTCCATGACCGTCCCGACGACAACCATGGCGAAAAACGTCGCCGCGAAAGGCGCGGCGCGTTGCGCGGTGAGCCCGAAATCCGACGGGCGCGCGACTCCACGGCGGAGCAAATATATGACAACAAGCAACGGAAAAAGTTTCACGCACGAGTAGTCGATCAGCAGCCACACGCGCCAATCCTTAACAAAAATGTTCGAAAAATCGTTCAGGAAGAACGGAGCGGCGCAGACGAGAAACGCCGCTGTGAAGATTTTTTCATCGCGCCTCGCGGCGGGGTTTGAATTGATTTCGCTCGACATCAGGCCTCTCGAAACAGCGGTGTATTTCGCCATTTCCGACTGCGGGTGTTCGATCCGATCCGCAACCATTATCGCATGAACTTGGGAAAACAGGAATGGCCGTCGGATATTTGGAGTAAGAGGTTAGATTCTGCCGATTCTCTCGACAAGGCAGTGTACGGAGAAGGGTTTTTTCTTAAAAGCCGCGGCGCCGATCGCGCGGGCCTCATCCTCGACGGAGGAGTCCGCGCTGGCGAAAATTATGTATGCCGCGGGGTCCAAGGCGAGGATTTCGCGAGCGGCTTCGAGCCCTGTTTTCACCGGCATCCGGTGGTCGAGCAGGACAACGTCAGGCCTCTCTCTGAGGGCGGCGAACTGCCGGACCGCTTCCTCGCCGTTCAGCGCCATGCCGACGATCTCGTGGCCTTCGTCCCGAAGAGCCTCCGCGTACATTTCCATTATGTCAACTTCATCGTCGGCGATGAATATTTTCTTCGCCATTTCAGTCCGCCCTCGGGATGTTGATTATAAAAACACTGCCCTTCGTGCTCTCGCCGGGAACCCGGTCCTCCACCCTGATCGAGCCGCCGAACTTCTCTATGATCGCCCTTGTGAGGGAAAGGCCGAGCCCCATGCCTTTTTCATGTCCGATACGCGTGAACCTATCGAAAATCTTATCCTTCATTTCATCAGGCACGCCCTGCCCCTCGTCCTCGATCCGGATGTTCCAAAACCCGCCGGGAGCTGCGTCGGCCGATACTCTGATCACAACCGGGTCTTCCGCCGAGTGTTTGACGGCGTTTTCGATCACATTCATAAAAACCGAGTCCAGAAGTTCGGTTCCCATGGCGAGCCTGCCGCCGGCGGATTCGAAGGAGGCCTCCACCAGTCGCGTGGGGTACAGGCCGGTCACCATGCCGATCGCTTCGGTGATCATTTTATCGAGGTCTATGGGCTTGAACGCTTCGAGGCCGATGTGTTTTATCTGCGAAAACGCCCTGACTTTCCCTATGAGATTCTCGCTTTTGCCAAGCTGTCGAAGACAAGCCTTTATATATCTGTCCATCTTCTCGTCCGTCGCCGCGCGGCGCTCGAGCAGGTTCAGGTTCCCAAGTATCGTTTGATTGAAGTTAGTGAGGTCGTGCGACATTAGGTCGAGATAAAACTCCGCCT
>JAKLIR010000126.1 GCA_022709505.1 bacterium
GGACGTTCTTGAAGAGATCGTACAAGATCATCCCGTGTTGCTGAACCGCGCCCCGACGCTTCACAGGCTCGGAATTCAGGCGTTCCAACCGGTGCTCATCGAAGGCAAAGCCATCCAAATCCATCCTCTCGTGTGCGCGGCGTTCAATGCAGACTTCGACGGGGACCAGATGGCCGTGCATCTTCCGCTCTCCATGGAAGCGCAGGCTGAAGCGCGGTTGATAATGCTTTCGACGAACAATCTGCTGCTTCCCGCGAACGGCCGCCCGGTAGTGGCGCCGTCGCAGGACATAGTCATCGGCGTTTATTACCTCACTCTCGAAAAAGCAGGCGCCAAGGGCGAAGGGAAGCTGTTCACGGGGATTGACGAGCTTATGACCGCCTACGAACTCGGATTTGTTTCGCTCCACGCGAAAATCAGAGTGAAATACAACGGCAAAGTCATCGAATCGACCGCAGGGAAAGTCATTTTCAACAGCATTCTTCCCAAAGGATGGCCCTTTGAAAAGGGTATGATAAACAAGAAGCAACTCAGCCGGATCATCGGCCAGTGTCTCCGCAGATACGGGCAAAGAACCACCGTGAGACTGCTCGACGAGATCAAGCAGCTCGGATTCAAATTCGCCACTCGCGCCGGACTGACGATTTCCATCGATGATGTCGCAATACCGCCCGCGAGGGAGAAACTGCTGAAAGAAGCGGAATCCATCGAAAAGAAGATCGACGAATTCTACGAAAAAGGTCTTCTTACGGAAGACGAAAGATATCAGAGAAGGGTCGAACTCTGGCTCGACAGAACTGAAAAAGTGGCGAGAGAATTCGAAAAGGCGTTCGACGAGGATCGCTTCAATTCTCTGTTCATGATGGCGAAATCAGGCGCTCGCGGTACGATACAGCAGATCAGACAGCTCGCCGGGTTGCGCGGACTCATGTCCGACCCGACGGGACGTATCATCGACTTCCCGATCAAGACGAACTTCAGAGAGGGGCTCTCGGTTCTCGAATACTTCATCTCCACGCACGGAGCGAGAAAAGGCCTCGCCGATACGGCGTTGAGAACGGCTGACTCGGGTTATCTGACCCGAAGGCTTGTGGATGTCGCTCAAGACGTGATTGTGCAGGAACTCGACTGCGGAACACCGAGAAGCGTAGTTGTGGAAACTGTTTATGTGAACGGTATTGAAACCAATATCGTTCGCGATATTAAACTCAAGGATCTTAAGATCACTAAGAAGAAACCGATCGAGATCAGAGAAGAGAAACTGTATCCATTCGAAGAGATCAAGGATATTTATCCGACGATCAAGGTTAAGGGGAAACAGAAGAAAATCTTCTTGAAAAAAATCTATCCCGTGCGCGACGAACACAAGCAGGTTATCGGCGTAAAGAAAGAAAGTAAGGGAGTCCTCGTCGACCTTACAGGATACGATTTCCCCAACATAAACGAACATGTGAAAGATTTGCTTGGGGAGAAGATCATCGGGCGAGTCGCGGCAAAGGATATCTTCAGTCTCTCGACCGGCGAAGTCTTCGTCAAGAAAGGCGAAGAGATCATAGAAGAGGATTTTGAAAACATCAGAAAGACTATTATAGCAGCACCGATACAAGTAAGGTCAGTGCTCGAGTGTCAGACAAGATACGGGATTTGTGCGATGTGCTACGGACGCAATTTTGCTACCGGAAGAGTGGCGCAGATAGGCGACGCCGTCGGAACGATAGCGGCTCAGAGCATCGGCGAACCCGGTACGCAGTTGACTATGCGCACGTTCCACACGGGCGGCGTCTCGGGCGAAGACGTCTCCGATATCACGCAGGGTCTTCCCCGAGTAGAGGAATTGTTCGAAGCCCGGAGGCCTAAGTCGCAGGCTCTCATGAGCGAAGTGGACGGCAAGGCTGAAATAGTGAACACCGAGACCGGGCGTGAACTCATCATCACTCCGACACACGTTAAAGAAGGCGTTAAGAAGATAAGGTTGAAAGTGCCTGACGATTCAATGATGACGGTTAAAAACGGAGATAAGGTTTCGATGGGCCAGTCGCTCACTGACGGCCATCTCAACCCGCACGAAGTACTGAGCATCATGGGATTGGCAAAGGCGCAGGAAAGCCTTGTGAACGAGGTTATCGCGGTTTACAAGAGCCAAGGTGTTGACACGAATGAAAAACATGTCGAGATCATAGTGCGTGAGATGCTGAGAAAAATCAGAGTCGAGTTCCCCGGAGACACGGATTTTCTGCCGCAGTCGCTGGTTGACAGATTCGAATTCGACAGGATTAATCAGGACGTACGGGCGAAAGGGAAGAAACCGGCGACCGGTAAATCCATTCTGCTCGGGATCACGAAGTGTTCTCTTTCGACGAACAGCTTCCTCTCGGCGGCATCATTTCAGGAGACGACGAGAGTGCTCACCGACGCGGCCGTCAAAGGCAAGATTGACCCGCTCATGGGCCTGAAGGAAAACGTAATCATTGGGAATTTGATACCTACCGGAACAGGGCTTCCTTCATATAGGGATCTGAAGCTTGAATTCAACCCACCCGAAGGTATGGACGCTGTAATTCCCGATGATTCTGAAGATCAATCAATTAAGAAACAGATCTCCGAGCAGCTCGAACCTCTCACAAGAGAAGGACTTGACGCCGAAGATTACGAGGATGAGGAAAACGAAAAAGTTTTCGATGAGAATTGACATTCAAAAATCGTTTTGCTATCCTGATATTTTGTGTTTTGAATGAGGCGGAACTAAAAAACGAAAGTCCGGGGGAAAGATCTCTAATGCCGACGGTGAATCAACTGGTGCGCAAAAAGCGCAACCCGCAAAGAACTAAATCGAAATCCATGGCCCTGCAGAAGAACCCGCAGAGAAGGGGAGTCTGCACGAGAGTCTGGACTATAACGCCTAAGAAACCGAATTCGGCTCTTAGAAAAGTTGCAAGAGTGCGCTTGACGAACGGCGTTGAGATAACCGCGTACATACCGGGTGAAGGGCACAACCTGCAGGAACACTCGATCGTACTCGTACGCGGCGGAAGAGTGAAGGACCTCCCGGGTGTCAGATACCATGTGGTCCGCGGAGTCCTCGACACCGCCGGCACGGATGGAAGGAAACAAGGAAGATCGAAATACGGAACGCGCAGACCTAAAAAGGGCGCGGCCGCCAAATAATATTTAAAAGGTATATAGGGGAATAGAAATGCCCAGAAGGAAATACAAAAAAGTAGACAGAGTAGTTGCAGATCCGGTTTATAACGATACGGTTATAGGATCGACTATAAACAGGCTGCTGAAAAAAGGCAAGAAAAGCACAGCCGAGCGGATCATGTACGATGCGCTCGAAGCAGTGGAAAAACGGACGCACAAACCGGCGCGGGAAGTATTCGCGCTGGCTATAAAGAATATAGCCCCTTCGGTGCAGGTTAAATCCCGCAGAGTCGGAGGAGCAACTTATCAGGTGCCGATGGAGATACAAGCCGACCGGCAACAGGCGATGGCGATATCTTGGCTTCTCGATTTCGCCCGCGCCCGAAAAGGCTCGGCTATGTCGGTGAGATTGGCGGAAGAAATCATCGACGCTTCCGAAAACAAAGGCGGTGCTATCAAGAAAAAGCTTGATACGCACAAGATGGCGGAGGCCAACAAGGCTTTCTCCCACTATAGGTTCTAATAGGAAGCACTACATCCGGCCCGCGCTTCCACAAGAAGTGCGGGTTTTCGTGTCAGGAAAAAGTTGAAATGAACGAAGGAAAGCTCGAAAAAACTCGCAATATAGGCCTCGCGGCTCACATCGACGCGGGTAAAACGACGACCACCGAGAGGATTTTGTACTACACCGGCCGTCTTTACCGCATCGGAGAAGTGGACCAAGGCACCGCGACCATGGACTGGATGGTCCAAGAACAAGAACGCGGAATCACCATAACGTCCGCTGCCACATATTGCGTTTGGAAAGATTTCGCCATAAATATAATTGACACCCCCGGACATGTTGATTTTACATCAGAAGTCGAACGCTCCATGAGAGTGCTCGACGGACTCATTGTGGTGTTTTGCGCCTTTGGCGGCGTACAACCCCAGAGTGAGACCGTCTGGCGACAGGCGGACAAGTATTCGATTCCACGGCTCGCTTTCGTAAACAAAATGGACAGGATAGGCGCCGATTACTACAGAGTCGTGGCTTCCATAGAAAAGCAACTCGGAGCGAAAGCAATTCCGATCGCCATCCCCATAGGGAAAGAAAGCGATTTTTCCGGAACGATCGATCTCGTGACTCTCGAAGCGATAACGTATGAAGACGATCTCGGAGTCACAATGAAGACGGAGCCCGTTCCGGAAAGTCTGAAAGAGAAGGCCGAGGCGTGGCGGGCGAAGATGATCGCTGAAATCGCGAACGTGGACGACGAGCTCGCGGAGAAATTCCTCGCGGATCAGGAAATTTCGGTGGATCTCATCAGGGCGGCATTGCGGCGCGCCGTGATTTCGAACAAGGTTGTGCCTGTGCTCTGCGGAACCGCTTTGAAAAACAAGGGAATTCAGCCCCTAATAGACGCGGTCGCATCCTATCTGCCTTCGCCGCTGGACATTCCTCCCGTCGAAGGACTCAATCCGAAAACGGAAGAGAACGAAATAAGAAAATCGGACGAGAACGAACCGCTTGCGGCGCTCGCATTCAAGATCGCAAGCGATCAATTCCTCGATTACATAACGTTCATCAGGGTATATTCCGGAAAACTTAAAAAGGGATCCGTTGTATTCAACTCTAATAAGCGGGTGCGCGAGAGAGTGAACAGGATTCTGAGGATGCACGCGAACCGCCGGGAGGATGTAGAAGAGCTGACCGCCGGCGAAATAGGAGCGATTGCGGGTTTGAAGGCAACAACCACCGGCGACACTCTTTGCGCCGAACACAAACAGATTGTTCTCGAAAACATAAAGTTTCCGGAACCGGTTATATCGGTTGCGATAGAGCCGCACAGTCAGGGCGAATATCAGAAGATGGTGGAATCTCTCAAGAAACTTGCGAGCGAGGATCCGACGTTCAGGGCTAATTTCGATCAGGAAATGGGGCAAACGATCATTTCCGGTATGGGCGAGCTTCATCTCGAAATTATCATCGACAGGCTGAAAAGAGAATTCAACATTCAGGGAAAAGTCGGGAAACCGATGGTCGCTTATAAAGAGACCGTAACCCGTTCGGTGGAATGCGAAGGAAAATACATCAGACAAACCGGCGGCAAGGGAATGTACGGACATGTCATACTACAGATATCTCCGCTTCCACCGAGTTCCGGATTCCATTTTGAAAACGAAATCAGGCAGAACGATGTACCGAAGGAATTTATTTCGAGCATAAAAGACGGCGTGGAAGAAGCACTTACGAGCGGCGTGCTCGGCGGATATCCCGTCATAGACGTAAAAGTCGTCGCGAAGGGCGGATCGTCGCATGAAGTGGATTCAAACGATCTGGCCTATAAGATTGCAGCGTCAAAAGCTTGTAAGGACGGACTTGCACGAGCCGGTTCGATTCTTAAAGAGCCGATTATGAAGGTGGAGATCGTAACGCCGGATCAATATATCGGTGAAATAATTCAGGACCTAAATTCACGACGCGGGAAACTCCTCGGAGCGGAACCGATCGTCGGCAACACGCAGTGTGTTAAAGCGCTCGCCCCGCTTTCGGAGATGTTCGGCTATGCCACTCATCTACGGAACCGCTCACAGGGCAGAGCGACCTATACAATGGAATATCACAGCTATCAGGAGCTTCCGACGGAGATTTCAAGAGAGCTTCTCGGAATAAGCGCCTGAAACTCGAACGGGCCGAAATGAGGCCTTCGAAAAACTGTCTTGGAGGTATGAGATGGGCAAAGAGAAATACGAGAGGACGAAGCCGCACGTAAACGTGGGGACGATCGGGCACGTGGATCATGGCAAGACAACGTTGACGAGCGCGATAACGAGAGTATTGGGATTGGCTGGGATGGCGAACTACATCCCGTTTGATCAGATAGACAAGGCGCCGGAGGAGAAGGCGAGAGGGATAACGATCGCGACGGCGCACGTGGAGTATCAGACGGATCAGAGGCACTATGCGCACGTGGACTGTCCGGGGCACGCGGACTACATCAAGAACATGATAACCGGAGCGGCGCAGATGGACGGAGCGATCTTGGTGGTGGGGGCGGATGACGGGCCGATGCCGCAGACGAGGGAGCACATCCTGCTTGCGAGGCAGGTAGGGGTGCCGTTCATCATAGTGTACATGAACAAGGTGGACATGGTGGATGATCCGGAGTTGTTGGATTTGGTGGAGATGGAGTTAAGGGATTTGTTGAACAAGTATGAATTTCCGGGGGATGAGATTCCGATCGTGAGAGGGAGTGCGTTGAAGGCGTTGCATGGGACGACGTGGGAGAGGGGGAGCGACCCGGACGTAGATAGTATATGGAAATTGATGGATGCGTTGGACAGTTACATACCGGTGCCTGAGAGGGCGATAGACAAGCCGTTTTTGATGCCGGTGGAGGATGTATTCAGTATAACGGGTCGAGGTACGGTGGCGACGGGGAGAGTTGAGAGAGGGATAGTGAAGGTGCAGGACGAGTGTGAGATAGTGGGGTTGACGGAGGACACGAGGAAGACGGTGGTGACGGGAGTTGAGATGTTCCGGAAGTTGCTGGATCAGGGTCAGGCGGGGGATAACATCGGAGTGTTGTTGAGAGGGATAGGGAAGGATGAGATAGAGAGAGGGCAAGTACTTGCGAAGCCGGGATCGATCAAGCCGCACAAGAATTTCAGGGGCAGAGTGTACATATTGCAGAAAGAGGAAGGCGGGAGGCACACGCCGTTTTTCAAGGGGTACCGGCCGCAGTTTTATTTCAGGACGACGGACGTAACGGGAGACATCGAGTTGCCGGAAGGAGTGGAGATGGTGATGCCCGGTGACGAGATAGACATAGCGGTGAAGTTAATAGTGCCGGTAGCGATGGAGAACGGACTGCGGTTCGCGATCCGCGAAGGCGGCCGAACGGTCGGCGCCGGCGTTATCACCGAAATTTTACCGGACTAAAGGATATACGACATGTCGAAGTTCAAACTGAGAATCAAACTTAAATCATTCGATCACACGATACTTGACGCCGCTGCGCAGAAGATAGCGGACACAGTGAAAGGGAGTGGAGCAATAGCGCTCGGCCCTATACCGCTGCCTGTGGAAATAGAGAGGTTCTGTGTTCTCAGATCTCCGCATGTCGATAAGAAATCGCGTGAACATTTTGAAATAAGGACGCACAAAAGGCTTATAGACATAGAAAGCCCGACGCCTGCGACGATCGATGCCTTAAAACAGCTCGAACTTCCATCCGGCGTTGACATCGAGATAAAAAGGTAATTGACATGATTTCGGGACTCATAGGAAAGAAACTTGGAATGACCCGCATTTTCGACGATAAGGGGAATGTCATACCTGTGACATTGCTCGAAGTCGGCCCCTGCACCGTGGTGCAGGTGAAAAGCTCATCCGGTAAAGACGGATACGGCGCAGTTCAGCTCGGTTTCGAGCCGAAAAAGCTCGAAAAGGTGAACAAGCCGTATGCCGGTCACTTCAAAAAAGCCGGAATAAAAACAGCCTTCAGGCATCTTTGCGAATTCAGAACCGCGAAGGAAGAGGCGTTGGCTGTCGGAGATGAGCTGACGGCGGAACAGGTGTTCAAAGAGAACACCATCGTGAAGGTGCAGGGAACGAGCATCGGACGTGGATTCGCCGGCGGCATGAAAAGACACGGATTTCACGGCTCGCCGAGCAGTCACGGCGCCGAGAAAGTCCACCGCAGACCGATGAGCGCCGGTTCGACGGACGCACAACGTGTGTTCAAGGGCAAAAGAAGCCCCGGACACATGGGAGATCAGAGCGTGACGATAAGGAATCTGAAGCTTGTCAAGATAAAAGCGCTCGACGCCGGAGTGGAAGAGCCGGAAGAACTGAAGAACATTCCCGCACAGGAAACAGCCGAAGCGCAGGGCGCGGAAACGGCTCCCGAGGGGAAAGAAAAGAAAAAGTCGGAAGTGGCGAAAGCGAAGGGGAGAAAGTATGTCGTCGCCGTGAAAGGCGCGATTCCCGGGAAGAAGAATTCGCTCGTCATTATAGAAAACCTATAACATCAGGCAGTGGACACGATGGAAAACAAGAGTCAAGGAAAAAAAGGAACTAAAA
>JAKLIR010000127.1 GCA_022709505.1 bacterium
CCCGGTGAGGAATATCATGATGACGTTTTTTGAGCTTGCGCCCACTATTGATTTACCGGATGCCGGCTGATTTATCGCGATGAATTTCAGGTCGCCGTTATCGTATTTGATTTTGAGTTTGGTTTCGCTGTCGGAGCCGATGATGTATTTGCAGCCGAGGATGTCCGGGGTGTTCGGGTTGGTGACGCATTCGCCGTCCCACAACACTTTAACGAGGTTGGGATCGACGCCTTCCGCTTCGGGGGCGTAAGTTATGGCGAAGGCGTTCGGCATGTAGATGTCGTTCGGGTTCGAGTCGCTGATGTCGGGGTTCCAGTAGATCATACCGTAGGCGTCGATAGGGCCTGAACTGGTTGTCGGAGGCGCTGCTTTAAGTCCGATTTTCGAACAAACGACCTGATCCGAGGGGAGGTCTCCGAACCCTTTTCCGGCGCCGGCGGAAAGTCCGAGGATGTCAACGAGGTCGAACCCGGGGACGACGGAAGCGTTGCCCTGTGAGTCGGGCACGCCGCATGTGTCTCCGGCGGGGTCGTTGGCCGAATAGTTTGTTCCGCAAGTGGGTGAACCGAATTTATTGGTGGAGCAGAGGTCGTAGTTGCTGGCGATCGAGCAGTTGTTTGTCTTTGGTGTTTCTTTTGAAGCATCCCAAGTCGAAGCGCTTGTGCAGGGGACTGCCGTCGGGTCGGGAATCTGGGCGACGACGTTTCCGCGGCTGTCCGAGGCGACTATGAAGTACGTTACGGCGTCTCCCGCCACCAAGCCGGATATAGCCGGTATTTCACCTTTGTATTTTCCGCTCGAAGAGTCGTATGAAAGTGTTACCGGGCCTTTTACGGACGGGTCTTGGCTCGTGTAATAGTACATCAACGGGTTTCCATCTCTTTTGCATTCGCTCTGATAACTTGCGAAATCCGGGTGGCCGTTGGGGTTGGGGATACATGTCGGGTTCGGTGCGAGCTGGCTCACGGGATAATCGATCTGATAGAAGTCGCCGAGTCCGCAGTCGGTTCTGTCGCAGTTGGGCCCGCAACATACTTTTTTCTGCACTGATCCGACCAAGCTTGCCAAGACAGTTACGGGGTTTCCGGCGATCGCCGCACTGTTTGATACGTCTGTAAGTTTAGGTGTTTGCGGAATTGCGGGGATTTTGAATGTGAAGTTGACGGCGTTGGCCGCCCCGGCTGAAAGCAGAATAAATCCCGCGATCAGCATGCTTGTAATTCGCAGCCTTTTCATCTTTTTCTCCTTCTATAATAATTTTTTCAATAATCGTCGAACTAAATTATAGCAAATTATTTGCCAAAGGCGACAGTGGGGGCTTTAAACAAAAAAAGCCTTGTTTCAAGGCTTTTTAAATGCTATTCCAAGTTCTTGTGTGTCGGCGGGCTTTAGGTGTGTCTTTTTTCCATCACCCATTTGCTTTGTTTTTGCATCACTAACCCACATTTTTCACCAATGTGGGTTGAAATCGGAAAAAGAGATGAGATACAATGTCGAATTCTCCTGAGGAGAATGTTTCTCGACGGGCCGAGCTCTGCCGAGGCCCAAGGCGAGCGAGAACGAGGGAGCATACTGTTTAGTATGTGACCGAGTTCGAGTCGATGATGCAACGCTATAGATCGCTCTTTTTACGATTTCCCGGATTTTCCCGGTGAAAAATCCGGGCTAAAGTTGGTTAATCAGCAAAGGCTTACTTTCTATATATTCTTTATTAAAATACATAATCAGAACAACTTCGGTGCGTTTTTCTTTTTCTATATTAACCACAACTTTATCGCAGAGGTAGCGGGTGAGATATATCCCGCGCCCTCCGGAGGCGAGAAGGTCTTCCGGGGATGGATTCACGCCTTTGTTGAGTTGGCCCAAAACTTTCTCTTTAGAGAGAGAGCCGCTGCGGTCCAGTATTAGGACGACGAGTTTTGTTTTGTCGATTCCGTAGAATATATCGACGTCCTCGTTTTCCTTGAGCGCCACATTCGAGCCTTTTTCATACCCGTACGCGTGGTAAATTGCGTTCGTGCCCATCTCGACGAGCCCTGTTTTTAGGCCGTATATTTTTTCTTCGTCGAGGTAGTCCTTCGAGTATTCGAGTATCTCCGTGATCGCTGCTTTCAGCATATCCGTGCGTGTGACTTTGATTGTTTTATAAGGAGTTTCGGGGTCGAGATAGCTGTAAATACCGAAGATGTTTTCGCCGGTTATCAAGTTATCGATAGTCTTGATTATTTCGTCCGGGGAGTCCATTTTGCAGATTATGTTGAAAATGCCTTTTTCGAGGGCCATTTTAATGTAATCATCGATGTTGAATCCGGTGATCATACCGGTTTTCACATTCGGGTCCAACTTTTTTATTGCTTCCACGGTAGCGAAACCGTCGAGGCCGGGCATATTTATGTCCGTGAGAACGAAGTCGAACCGGTCTTTGCCGGAAATGTGGTTGTTTTTGAAAATCTCCACGGCTTCTTCGCCGGAGGAGGCGAACTCGGCGCGGTAGTCGGATCTTTTTGAGAAGATGTCGCTGAAGAAAACGCGGACCGATCTCGAATCATCCACAACCAGAATATGTTTAACTTTTAAATTCATTTTGTCAGAGCAATCAAACAAATATAAATAATGCGCCGGGAACGGCGTTTTACGGAAATCATCTAACGGCGATAATCTTGTCGAGCCTTGTCGCCTTCAGGACCTTGCGGATATCGCTGTTTATGTTCATGAGTGCGAATTTTCCGCCTTTTTCGGATATGCTTGCCGCGATTTTATTGAACATCCCCAACGTCATGCTGTATAGGGTGGTCACGTTTTCGAGGTCCAGAACTATTTCCGTTGCGCCGGTATTGATCTGTTCGGCGATCTTTGCTTCGACCTCCTTGTAGTTATCGAAATGAATCTCTTCTTCGGGTTTTACGGTGACCGTATTCCCTTCCCTTGTGATAATGATCTCCATTTTCACTTTCCTTTCTGCATTAATTCCCCGAAATCACTAAAGTTAAACAGGAAATCAATTTTTCTCAGGCAGCGGTTTGTCGCGCTCTTCTTTCGGCAGGGCATTCCACTTCTTCGTTGCTTCCTTGCCCGCCGTTTTTTCAGGTAGTATAAGGATCAATGCGCCTTCGTTCACTTCGACGTCTATCGGGGTCTTCCCCATCACTTCGCCGTCAACGTGGTAATACGCGTTCGGGACGGTCTCGATGCGCATTTTTTTCGCTCTTACGTGGGCGGCGCTGAACCTGTCGATGAAGCGGTAGTAGTCCCGGCGGCCCTTGATGAAATTTATCACCAGCTCCACTATTCCTATCGGTGATTTGTGCTGGAGGATGCAGACGTCGAGATTGCCGTCTTTTATGCTGTACTGCGATTTGATGCCGAGGAACCCTTCGAAGGTAGTCGCGTTTCCGACGATTGTGTTGAACGTGGAAAATGTCATTTCCTTGTCGGAGTCGAGGATTATTTTCATTATCTGGCGGCCTTTGTCGAAAGTCTGCCTCAAGGCGGCTATGACGTATGCGAGAACTCCGAAGTATTTCTTGATCTTCGGGTTCACGAGATAGGCGATTTTCGCTTCTATTCCGATGCCGAGCATCCAGACGTAGTACCTGTCGCCCACTTTTCCCACGTCAACCGTCACCGGTATGCCTTCAAGGATGTCCTTTGCCGCTTGCGGTATGTTCGAGGAAATTTTCACTTCGGAGCAAAAAACGTTCGTGCTTCCGTTCGCGATGACGCCCATTCGCGCCCCCGAGTGCGCCATACCGTTTACAACTTCATTGACTGTTCCATCTCCGCCGGCCGCTACTATAGCGTAGTATTTTCCAGTTTTCGCCGCCTCCGCCGCAAGTTCCGCCGCATGCATTACATGCTGCGTTACCCCGAAATCAACTTCGACTTCCGGGTCTGTATCTTTAAATGCGGTTTCTATCTCCTTAAGCGAGAAATCGAGGCCTCGACGGCCGGCCTTGCCGTTCAATACCACGTAGATTTTCTTGCCCATATATCACCACTTTCAAGGAGATTTTTTTGCAAAGGCCATTTTAGCATAATTATTCGAGGTTTTGAACTGTTTGAAAAAGGATTTGCGAATTGGCGATCGCCGGCATTCCAAATGTTGACAAATGGTTGTCTCTAACCCGTGTTTTCGGTTATGAGACGGCGGGTGTCGAAGGCCAAGCGAACCATTTGAAATCAATGTTTTCAAAAAGTCTGTCGCGCGCCATGGAGTCGCCGAGGAACGTCCATTCGCCGGGGTCCACGTATGCTCCGCGGCCGTATTCGCGCGCCATCCGGGCCAACCGTTTGAAATCGTTGTAGTGGTACATCACGCGGCGTTCCGCATGATCGCGCGCGCTCCAGTTTTTGATCATGAATTTCCAGTCAGAGCTCATGAGCAACATGAGCTCGCGGGCGCATTGCTTGAGAATTTTCATCAGTTCGGGATCCTGTGTGTTGAAGAACTCCCTTGCGAGGATCTGCATCTCGCGCTCGGTGTCGTACTCTCGGTCGAGAGCCCAAGCGACCTCCTCGTTTATCCATGTGGAGGAGTCGTAGCCCGCGCCCCAAGACGATTCGGGCAGGAAAACTTCTGAAACCGCGGGCATGCGGTCGAGATATTCGGAGCAGGTCTCGGTTTTAATTTCTGGGTCGGAGTTGATCCATTTGAGCAGATGATAAAGGAAGTCCGGGCCTTCGAACCACCAGTGTCCGAAGAGTTCGGTGTCGAACGCGGTCATTACCATCGAGGATTGGCCGGTCTGTTCGAAGTGGGTTTTCAGGCTGCCGGCTATCAGGAATTTGAAGTGGCCGGCGTGCTCGGGAAGTTTTTGTTTGTAGGCGTCGTCCGGATGGTACAGGTCCTTGTTGCCCATATCCGCCTTGGTGTGGGTGATTTTCCAGTAGCGTAGCCTGCCATCCGAGTGTTTCTTGTGAAAATCGAGGTACGAACCGTCGCCGGGGTAGCCGATTTCGTGGCGCCAGATTTGTAGTGAGAGCGGGATGTCGCGAGCGAAGACGGAGACCGGACCGCCCGGCGCCTGCGCGCCTTTCGCGACGTAGGCGAAGAAGGGGTCCTTGTTCAGATCGTGCGGGAAGGCCTTCATGAGTTGATGGTTGTCCACAACGAAATAGCGGACACCGGCTTCTCCGAGGAACTCCTCCACGCCTTTTCTGGGGTAGGGTATTTCGCCGTGTTTGGCGCCGACCGGCGGCGCCCAGCGGCAAGCGGGCCGGTAGCCGCATTCCGGCAGCCAGAGCCCGCGCGGCGGGCGCCCGAAGTTTTCAGTGTGCGTCTCGACCGCGGTGCGCACTTGCGCCTGAATCGAGGTGTCCTCGCAGGCGGCCGGAAAATATGCGTGCGTCGCCCCGCAGGTCATCATCTCTATATGTCCGGCGTCCTGTAGTTCCCGGAACGCACCGATGATGTCTTTCCGGTATCTGTTCGTGAAGCGGTCCAGCGTGTTCATGTAAAACGCTTCCCACCTTGTCGCAAGGTAGGCCATGTGCGCGTTGTGTTTTTCGAAATTCTTTTTATCCTGCCGGGACGATTCTATCTTCTCTTCGCAGTATTTTGCGAATCTTTCCTTGAAGTGCGAGAGTTTGAGCTGTTCCGCGAGAACGGGCGACATGGTGAAAGTTATCTTCGCCGAAATGTCTTCCTCCGCGAGCTTGTGAATCATGTCGAGGAGCGGGATGTACGTTTCAGCGGTCGCCTCGAAAAGCCATTCCTCCTGAAGCGATTCGTGGTACATCACCCATGGAAGGTGGCTGTGCAGCACGAGTACGAAACTACCGTGGAATTGGGACATGTCGGAAACCCCTTCAGTCTTTCCGGACCCTGACTTGCCATCCGGCGCGGAACATTGAAGCCCGAATTCACCGATTCAGGCTCGGTAGTTCATTTTGTGTGAGTGCGGAGAAAAAATCAATCTTTTATGCTTTCCCGTTTCCGCCGCGTGCGAGCAGCGAAGTCGGAAAAACCTCTTTCCGGATCAGCATCAGAAGCGGTTCGAAGCCGAACCCCGCGAGCGTGAAAATGAATATCAGCAGCATGATGGTCGCGGACGCCACGCAATACGGGCAGTATTGGTGCAGCTTTGTGATTTCGATCCATGTGAGGTAGCCGGAAAAGAATATCCCGATGAACGCGCCGAAGAAAATCAGCAGCGATGAGAAGTTGGATTTCGGACTCCTGTGGAATAAGTGGAGAACCGAAAAAAACAACATCAGAAAATATCCTACGAGTCCGTAAATGCCCATGCCGAGACCGAACATTTCGGAATACGGGCTGTTATCGACGCCTGTGCACGACCACGTGGTGTTGAAGTCGCAGGCCGCTTTTTTCTTCTCCGGCTTCACCATCACTTCATAAGGGTCCGGCCTTTTCGCCGAATCGAGCAGTTTCTTTGTTTCCGTTGCCACTTGATTATTTATTTCGCGCTCGATTTTCTCGCTGTCGAGCCACCTGTCCATGAATGGAAGTGTTTTCACGAGATTAAGTCTATGGGACGGTTTACTGTAGTGAAGCACCGTCAGGTGGTTAGCTATGTATATACCGCCGCAGGAAAGAATTGAAATAAAAATAATACAGACCAATCGCCGTTTACTCATGATGTCACACCGCAACCCCTCGAGGCTTCGCCTCCTATTTCATCCGACAAATAAAAAATAATGTAAGTTCATGTTTTTTTCAAATAAAGTTTTTCGTGCCGTTCGGAACAACCGCGGAGACAAGGCTGTCGGATAATAATAAAATAGGATAAGATAATAATAGTTAATGAGGATTTCAGCGGGGCGATAAGACGGCGGTAGAACCGCGGACGCGAGGGCGCGAGTGATAGAGGTCACGAACGTAACGAAGGATTTCGGCGGGATACGGGCGGTGGACGATATATCGTTCAAGCTCGAAAAGGGCGAAGCGCTCGGGCTGCTGGGGCCTAACGCGGCCGGAAAAACGACGCTTATGCGGATCATGACCGGTTACATCCAGCCCACCTCCGGCCGAGTTTCGATAGATGGAACGGACATTGCTTCGGACCCCTCGTCGGTGAAAAGGCGCATTGGATACCTGCCCGAACATCCGCCGCTTTACCCGGACATGACGGTTCGCGGGTATCTTCAGTTCTGCGCGGAAATCAAAGGAGTGCCGGGTCGCAAGCGCAGGGAACGGGTGAACGAAGCAATCGAAAAGACGAGCCTCGGCGACGTGGCCGGGCGACTGATTGAAAATATATCGAAGGGATACCGTCAGCGTGTGGGGCTCGCGCAGGCGCTCGTGCACAACCCGGAAGTGCTGATCCTCGACGAGCCCACTGTCGGGCTCGACCCTCATCAGATAATCGAAATCCGGAATCTGATCCGCGAACTCGCCGCGGAACACACCGTTCTTCTCAGCTCGCACATACTGCCCGAGGTCGCCGCCACGTGCGACCGTGTGATAATTCTCAACGAAGGCGCGGTCGTCGCCATAGACACGCAGGAACAACTCAAACTTCGCGTGAGCGGCGGCGAAAGGCTCGCTGTGGAACTGGCGGGCGCGGCGGCGGCGGAAGCCGCCGAGGCGTATTCCGGGTTACCCGGCGTGGCGGCCGTCAAACCGGTTAACACGGGCGACCCCGGCGCGGTGCGCCTCGTGATCGAATGCTCGAAGAACTCGGATCCGCGCGCCGATATCTTCAAGAAGACCGTCGAGCGCGGTTGGACGATGCTCGAACTCTCTCGCGATTCTCTAAGCCTCGAAGACGTCTTTCTCAAACTGACCCGGGAGGAGAGCGGCGCGAATGACTAAAACTATCGCCGTATTCAAGAAGGACTTTAAGTCGCTTTTCTTCTCTCCTCTCGCCTACATCGTGATCGCCGCGTTTCTTTTTCTCAACTCCTATTTCGCAATAAACTGGATGCGGGAGGCGAGCATGAGGGACGTGTTCGGATTGACGATCACGCTGCTCGTTTTCATGATGCCGGTCATCACGATGCGAGCCTTCGCGGATGAATTCAGGAACGGCACGGACGAACTTCTGATGACCTCTCCGCTCGAACCCTACCAGATCGTGTTCGGGAAATTCCTCGCAATCATGGGCATGCTGTCCGTGATCATTCTGCTCACATTGCAGTATGTCGTTATCATAGGAGTTTACGGCTCGCCGGACTGGGGCCCGGTGTTCACCGGATACGCGGGGCTTTTCCTCGTGACCGCTGCTCTCGCTTCGGTCGGCGTTTTT
>JAKLIR010000128.1 GCA_022709505.1 bacterium
CGACACTTCATATCTTTTAAGCTGTTCCGTCGATTCGATCGGATCCATCGGAATAACGAATTTCTGGCCGGCGCACTTCACGATCATCGCCTGAATGATCGCCACCGTCAGAGGCAGTTTGAGCCTTAACGTCGTCCCTTTCCCGACTTCGGACCTTAGATCGACCGTGCCCTTCAGTTTCGTTATACTCGTTTTAACGACATCCATCCCCACGCCGCGGCCGGACAGATCGGAAACTTCCTTGGCGGTGCTGAAACCCGGAATGAAAATCAGATTGAGGGCGTCTTTATCATCCATCTGCGCCGCTTCCTCAACCGATATGAGCCTTTTCTCGACACACTTCTTCTTCAATATCGCGGGGTCCATCCCTTTCCCGTCGTCTTCTATCTCTATCACTACGGAATTCCCCTCGTGGTACGCCATGACCTTTATCATTCCGGTTTCTTTTTTCCCGATCCTGATCCGGTCATCCGTCGTTTCCACGCCGTGATCCACTGCGTTCCTTATGATGTGAAGAAGCGGGTCCTCTATTTCCTCGATCAATGTTTTATCAAGCTCGGTTTCTTCGCCTTCTATGAGGAAATCGATTTTCTTGCCGAGTTTTTTCGCAATGTCCCGCACTCGCCTCGGGAATTTGCTGAGAACTCCGGAAACGGGCAACATTCTCAACTTCATCGTCTCGTCCTGAAGTTCCTCGATGACTTGGCCGATGTTCAAACCGTCCTTCACGAATTCCTGACAAAGCATGTCGAGCACGCTCTTGAACATACTCATCCGGGATACCGTCTCTTCGAGAAGGCGATCCTTTTCGAGCTCCATGTCAAACAACTGCACGAGCGACTCCCTGATTATTCTGAACTCTTTCATGTTTGCGAGAAAAGCGGCGTCAAGCTGCTGGTCCCCCGGGAGAATCGCGTCCGGCTGAAGCGCCCTTAACGGTTGGAGCAGTTCTTCGAGCGATATATCCCTGTCTCGAAGAGAAGATGTTTTTTTGCCGAGTTTCACGTTCTCGAACATGTCGCTGAACTGGTTCAGGAGTTGCTTCATGGTCTTAACTTCCTGTTCCATCTTGTTGTGATTAATAACCAATTCGGCGATCAGGTTTACGAGAACATCGAGCTTGCTCGTATCGACCCTGACGGTCGGCGCCGGCGCAGCCGCAATTTTCTGAGGCGCCGCTTTCGCAGGTTTCACGGCAACATCCACTCCGTTCGCCGCTTCCGTTCCTCCGGCCGAAGCCGTTTCAGACTCAACCGCAGGCGCATGGTCATGCTGCTCTGAAAGAATCGCGACTTCCGATGTCTCTATACTCCCGGTCTTTTTCAAAAATGAATATTTTTTGTCGAAATTCTCCAGCGTCATTTCAGTGCTGAAGAACATGTTGAATACGTATTCATTGACTTCTTTGCCCGTCCCCTGTCCCACGATGATCACGGCTATATAAACACCGCTTTCCGTGAGAGGTTTGAAAAATTCGGACATGCTGGCGAGATCGCCGAGTTCGGAAGTCTTGAATTTCGCCTTTATATGGAATATGTTTCTTCCGTCAACAAGCGCTTTCGCTATCGCCTGCTTTTCGTAAGGGACGAAATATTCCGCCACCTTTTTATCCACGTTCAATCGATCGAATATCTCCACTCCCGTATCGACCGGGACGAAATCCTTTTCCGATTTTATGGACTCCGTGATCTTTTCGACTTTCTTCAGGAACGGTGTAATGTCCTGTCTGGGTTGCGGTTTCGGAGAAGTCGCATTTTCGATTATCGCTTTCACATGCGACACTCCCTTGAATATCACTTCGAGAACGTCGTTTCCGATCTTTATTTTTCCATCATCAACGAGCGTCTTAACTATAAGAAGTTTCGAAAGCATCTCGTTGATCGCCGGCTCACCGTAGCATGAAAGCGACCGGTGCAGATATTCGACGGATTCGAAGAGTTGCCCGAAGAACAACTTGTTCTGAATGTTGTCGTCCGCGAGTATGAATTTCGCCTCGACTTCGTTGAATACCGAAAGACACCTGTCGAGCGCCGGCAGGATATCCACGCCGGCGATATCGAGAAGGTTCGTCCTTCCAGCGGGCACCGAAGCACGCGGTTTTCCCGGCTGTGGTTGCGCGGGCGGTGCTTCCACCGGTTTTTCAACCGGCGCCGCTTTGACTTCCGGAGGAGGAGGAGGCGGCGGCAGCGGTGGCGCTACCGCTTCAGGAGGGGGAGCGGCGGGTTTCGGAGGAGGAGGCGTCGCACCTTCCTCATAGGTTCCGTTCTCGATCGACTGCACGAGTGATTCTATATGATCGACTTTCGTGAATATTTCATCGAGCAAGGTTTTATTGACGTTCGGAAATTCTTTTTTAAGATTTTCCATCACGTCTTCGATCGCGTGGGATATTTCGCTGATATCCATGAATTCGAGCATCGCCGAAGAACCCTTCAGCGTATGAACGTTGCGGGACACTCTCTTGATGAGCTCTTCGTCGGTGTTACCTGATTCGAGATCCACGAGATCCTGATTCAGCGTGGTGAGGTATTCCTTGCACTCATCGAGGAAAAGCTTTATCGTTTTCGCGGTTTTAAAAGATTTCGCCACCGGCGATCACCTCGGTTGTTTTTGAAAAACCACTGAATCTTTCAACGTAACCATTTTGAAGCCTTCGACAAGGCCTCTTATCATCTCGGTAGGCCCGAGGAACAAATAACCGTCATCCACGAGCGATCCCCAGAATTTATTGATAATATCTTTTTTTGTTTCATCCTTGAAATAGATCAGAACGTTCCGGCAGAAAATGATGTCGAAGTCGCTCTCATAATATGCGTCGATCAAATTCGCGTAATCGAATTCGACCATTTTCTTCACTGTATTGTTGATGATGTGAAACCCGTCGCGCTCCACGAAATATTTCGCCAGATATTCTTTTGGGAGCTTTTCAATGGCTCTGCGAGAATAGCGCCCTTCAGACGCTTTGTTCAGAACTTCAGTCGAAATATCCGTGGCGTATATTTCGATGTTCCATATCGAATGGAACGGAATTGTTTCAAGTATGCAGATTGCGAGCGTATAAGGCTCTTCTCCGCTCGAGCATCCCGCGCTCCAGATTCTTATGCGCCTGTCGTTCGCGGCGACTTTCTTCTCCATAAGCTTCGGGAGAATTATGTTTTTGAAACTATCTATCTGCGATTCGCTTCTGTAAAAATACGTTTCGTTCGTCGTGACTTGATTTATGAGTGTCGAAATTTCGGCCCTGTCGTCCGGTGAACAAATCAGCCTCAGGTATTCGTCTGGGTCGCTCACGCCGGATTCCTTCATTCTCGTTCTGATGCGGTTCGCGAGGATCGAAAGTTTGGAATCGCCGAACCACAGCCCGCAGTTCGTGAAGATCAGGTCCCGGAATTTCAGAAGTTGTTTTTCAGATATGTTGTTCATTTATATGAAACGCTTTATGACTTCCTTGACTTTGGAATAATTGAACGGCTTCGTGAGATATTCGTCGGAACCCGCTTTCAGGCCCCACACCCTGTCCGTTTCCGTACTCTTCGCCGTCAGCATGACGATGGGGATGTTTTTG
This sequence comes from bacterium, assembly GCA_022709505.1. Taxonomy (GTDB): domain Bacteria; phylum UBP15; class UBA6099; order UBA6099; family UBA6099; genus JAKLIR01. The sequence goes on from JAKLIR010000128.1 coordinate 3,566, forward strand.
TAATTGGGGTCTTTCTTCAGAATTTTGCACAATTGGTAACCATTCATGCGCGGCATGTCGATATCGAGCAGTATGAGATTTATTTTCTGTCGTTTGACTATGTCGAGGGCTTCGAGGCCGTCGCCGGCTGTGTAAACAATGTAGCCGTCTCCGAGAAGAGCCTCTCTCACCGCTTCGACGACGACGCTGCTGTCGTCAACGACGAGTATGACAACGTCCTTCATTTCATGGTCTCCCTTCAGGCGAATAAAGGACGACGCAGTTACGGCCGGTCTTCTTGGCTCTGTACATCGCTTCGTCCGCTTTTGCAATGAGATCGAGTTGGGTCTTGATGTCGTCGTCGGGATGCCCCGATACTCCGAGACTCGCCGTAACTTTCAAGAAACCGTCTTTGTACGGGAACTCGTTGTCCCGTATTGATTCCCATATTCTTTCCGCTACTATCGTTGCATTCTTCTTCGGGGTTTCCGGAAGGATGACGACGAACTCCTCCCCTCCGTACCTCGCGATCAGGTCTATGTCCCTGACGCTTCTTCTCAGAATGGCGGCGATGCCTTTCAGAATGACGTCGCCGAGTTGATGCCCGTATTCGTCGTTGAATTTCTTAAAATGGTCGATATCGATCATTATCATCGAAAGCGATAAATTAAACCGCCTTGCGCGGCTGTATTCTTTTTCGAGCTGTTCCTGAAAATATCTGTGGTTGTACAAGCCCGTAAGCCCGTCCGCCACCGCGAACCGTTTTATTTTTTCGTACATCCTCACGTTATCTACGACGATAGACGACCGCGAAGCTATCAGTTCGCACGTGGCCTTTTCCTCTGGAGTGAAAACACCGTTCGCCGACCTCGCCATAGTGAACATTCCGAACTTGTCGCTCGAAGATTCGAGCAGCGTGGATTCGATGCCCATTATATCCACGGCGTCCGTTTCCTTCAGCATGTTGTGTCCGGGGTCGTGAAGTTCCACCTGCGCGTTATCCGTGGAAATCGAGATCGCGCCGGATTTCTCCTTGAACTCTTCGATCATCTTTTTCTTAACCGCCATGAAAAAATCGCGGCTTATAGGTTTGTAAACATATACGAAGAGCTTTATGCGGTCCTCGTCCGTCAGGAGGAACATCGCAAGATCGAAATCCAATACGGCCGAAAAAACATCCGATATCGAGCGGCAAGTGTCCTGCAAGTCTCTCTGCGTGTTGGCGATCTGATATATTTTGTTCACCAACGTCATTTTGAAAAGTTGTGTTTCCTGAAGCTCGCCCGCCTTGAAAACCACATCGTCGGTCTCCTCCGCTTTTAGCAACGGAATGGCTTCCACCATTTCCCTCGCTCTTTCGCGCTTCTTCTCGTAATCGGTCATCACTTCATCAACCTTTTCGAGAAGGTTCTGCCGGTCGAACGGTTTTGTCAGGTAGGCGCTCGCGCCAGTTTCCATGCCCCAGTACTGATCCTGTTTCTGATCGCGCGCCGTGAGCATGATTATCGGGAAATCCCTGAATTTGGGATCGTTCCTCAACATCCTACAGACTTGAAGTCCGCTGAGGTTGGGCATGTCGATATCGAGGAACATCAGATCGAATTCTTTCTGATGAATGACCTCGAGTCCGTCTATACCGTTGGGAACGGTTGTAACGCTATGTCCGGCGGACACGAGCACTTCTTCGAGTGCGTATCTGATCACCGGGCTGTCGTCAACAACGAGAATTCTCATTTCATTTCTCCACTGCGCCCGCTCCGGAAACAGCGGTCTCTTTCGCCTTCTCCATGGGATGCCCGCAACTTTGACAGAAAAATTCGTATTCCCTTACAAGCGCTCCGCATGACGGACACGGGACCTTCTCCGGCCTTTTATTCGGATCCCCGCCGGCGTTCTTCCCGGAGGCGGCGCCCGCCGCACCACCGGTTTTTTTTTGTTGCACGAAAAGCCGGGATATTCCGTATCCTAATAGGAACAGCGCCCCTACTCCGAGCCCCACTCCCAGTGATGACTTCTTGTTCATGTATTCCCTCCGATCATCTCCACCTCATCCTCTTCATCTTGTTGCACTTATTCAACTGGTCTTTGCTCTTCGAAACGGCGGCTTCATATTTGGGATCGACCTTCAACACGCGCTTGTATTGATAGTACGCATTGCAGTACGACCCCTTGCCCTCGTATGCCTGCCCTTCAAGATATAAAAGATCGAGGTTGTTAGGCTCCACCTGAAGAGCTTTGTCCGCGGCTTTGATCGCAAGGTCGAACTGTTGCTCCGCGGACCGCACATCATTCCTGTCGAGAGCTTTCTCGCCTTCCTTTATCAGAATTTCGGATTTCTTAATGACAGCATCCACTTTGGTTGGGTCGAGAGAAGCGGCTTTTTCAAAAAGCATCAGCGCCGCGCCGTGATCATCGGCTATGTAGCGCATCATCGCTCTGTTGAAATAATACTGGTACATAACCGTGCGATAGCTCAGCAGCGCCGCTATTATGAGCACTAAAACGATCCCGATTATCGCGCCGATCTTCAGCAGTTTCGGCATTATGCTGGACAATTCCATCACGGGTTTCTTGCCGCGTTTTATGTCGAAAGCGGGAGGGAGATACGGGTCTTTCTGCGCCATCTCCTTGAGGTACTCATCCACTTCGGGCTCTTCATCGTGCATGTAATCCTGAAGTATTTCCTGTTCCGAGGGACGCGGTTCCTCAGCCTTTTGAGCCGCGGGCGCGGCAGGCGCGGGCCCCGCTTCCGCCGCGGGCTTGATCGGCGCGCTCAAATCCACGTTCTGCATCGGCGGCGAAAGAGGAACATCCATTGCGAAAGCGGGCTCTTCCGAAAGAAGAGATACGTCCGACAGAGAGGAAACATCAGGTTTCTTCGAAGCCGCCTTCTGCGGTTTTGCGTTCGGATCTCCCACCACCGATATTTTCACTGTCTTAACGGCGAAAGCACCGACATTTGGATTCGTCGCGCTCATCGTCGCGGAATCCCCGGGATGATCCGAAGTTTTATATACGGCTCGTACTTCTCCGTTTTCGTCGCTCTGATTGACGGCTTGCTCCACCGTTCCGGACTGACCCACGAAGTTCGAGGGAGTTATCAGTAAAAATTCTCCGGGAACCGGGTTTCCGTACTTATCGAGAATCTTAGCCGATACATCGACGTCCTCTCCCGGCGACGCTTGCTGGGCGCTTGCGGTCACTTCTATCGAGGAAGGAACTCCGGGCGCGACATTTACCGTCAGTTGTTTAACATCTTCTTCCGCGGTGACGACAACCGTGAAGCGGCCGCATTCGGGCGGCGCTATGATATTGGATACCGCCTCGCCGGAAAGGTCCGGTTCTATTTCGAATACTTTTTCGCCCTCTATCCCGGAAGGATGCAGAAAATACGCGCCGGATATCCCGCCGGGTTCTTCTATTATCTCGAATTTCACGGGAATGCCGAACGATACCGGACGTCCGTCCAATCCGGTGATCTTAACTTTAACAGGCGCGGTTTCGCCCGCACCGCACGTCAATTGTTCGGATTCGAAATTGACGATTACGTTCGCGGTCGCCTTCTTCTCGGGTTTCCAATCATCAGCCGCGGAGTAATCTCCGGGTTCATCCGTCGATAGAACCTCGACTGAGGGCGGTTCGGATTCCTGATATTCCATCTCGACCGCAGGCTCCGTTTCAAGCACCGGTTCCGTGTCGAGTGCGGGTTCGGCCTCGAACTTGTTGAAATCCGTTTCGGTCGATTCATATTCGGCAACCGGTTCTTCGTAAGCGGACGGCTCTTGCGCGTATTCCGAGACCTCTCCGAACTCCTCCGGTTCCTTCGGCGGTTCCGAGGGAATATCCGCCGCCGAATCCTCTTCGAGCAAAGCTTCAAGTTGATCGAAAGCGCCGCCTTTCACGGGCTGAGTCTCGTGCGAAACCTGCTCGGACGCCGGCGCTTCGCCGAGAGAGAAATCCGATGATTGTGAGAAACCGCCGTCTTGGGATGATTCACCGGTGTCGAGGTCGAGGCCTTCGAGAGCGCTCATCCCTCCCGCCACGGGCGCGCCCAGTTCTCCGCCGCCTGTGTCCGGCTTTACATCTCCCGGTGAAAAGCCGTTCCCGGCTTCGTCGGGGATGTCCGGCAGCCCGGAAATGTCATCCGTGCCGAGTTTGATGTCGAGAAGGGTATTATCCCCGTCCGCATCCGAGGCTTGTAGTTGTTGATCGCTCCCAAAATCCTTCTCCGGATTTGAATCGCCTTCAAACTGGTCCGAGGCTTCCATATCGAGCTCCAAGTCGATATTAGATTTCCCGCCGACGGCCGAGTCTGATGCTGCCATTGCGGCGGATTTTCCCTCGCAATCGAAAACCGCCTCCAAGATCAGTTCGTTCGCCAGCGCTGTAGTCTCAATCGTAAAAATCGCCCGAGCGCCCGGTCCTTCCGGGGCAGTGAATTCTATCGAAACACTTCCGTCTTCTCCCGTTTTGTCCGGAGAACGTTTAACAATCGTCCAGTTTCCTCCGGTCGATTCCGAAATAACGATTTTCGCCGGAAGTCCTTCTATCGGATTGTCGAACTCATCCATCAGCCGCGCTTTTATATCCG
>JAKLIR010000129.1 GCA_022709505.1 bacterium
TGCGAAACCATAACATGATCTGCCTCGAATACGATAACGGCGGATACATGAACACCGGTCACCAACTGTCGTTCTCGACGCCTCTCGGCCACGACACCAGCACGAGCCACGTAGGCCCGGCGCAACCCGGAAGGCAGAACCAGCACAAGGACACCGCGCAGATCATGGCGGCCTGCCACATTCCTTACGTTTTCACAGGGTCCGAATGCCAACATCTCGATCTCACCCGCAAAGCGGCTAAAGCTCAGAAGATCGCGAGAGAAGAGGGCTTCGTTTACGGGAAAGTCATTTCCGCGTGTCCGCTTAACTGGAGGATCGCGGAGACCAAGTGCCGCGCTTCCCTTCAGGCCGCGATCGACTGCTGCTTCTTCCCGCTCTATGAGGTCGAACACGGAAAAACGACCATCACATATAATCCCGAAGATAAGAACAAACGGATACCGGTTCTCGATTGGCTCAAGATGATGGGAAAGTCGAAACACATGGCGAAACCAGAATTCGAGCCCGAACTGAAATCTTTCGAGGCGGAAGTGAACCGCCGCTGGGAAAGACTCAAAGCGATGTCCGAGAATCCTCTTCTGTAACGGTTTGCTCGACAACATTTCGCGAATGCAAAAAGGGCGGGTTTTCGAACCCGCCCTTTTTTTTGCGTGGTGAATTGTTGGTATTGAGTTGCCCCTATTTCTTTTCACAAACAACACTGAGGCCGGCGTCTATGTATTGACCGGCGCCGGATGTTTTGCAAGTAACGGCGATAACGTTACCGCCGGATTTGATCGTCGCCGCAGCCGCGGGTTCCACCGGGAGCAATACGTAGCTGTTTACAGGTGTATCCGCCCTCGCCGCTAAAACACCGTTGATGAACACTTCCGTGACATCGCTGTTGAAAATGTTCAGCATCGGCTCGATGCAGCCACCGGCGGGTATGTCGAACTCCTTGCGCAACCATATCTGCTTGGCGGTCCAACTCGTATTTACCACCTTCTTCGGGCCGCCGCTTACCGCGCCGAACCCGCCCGGGCCCTTGCGCCAGCGTGAATCGTCGAACTCAGGTTTCATCCAGTCATCCGACGGCCTCTTGATAGTCATCCGCCACAAAGCATTCCCGTCCGCAACGGTTGGAATCACCGTTCTAAGTTCCTGCCTCGCGCCGGTTTCCGTCGCACCGTAGAGCTTGCTGTTTTCCGCAGCCATCCGCCCGGGATCGAACTTCATTACTTCGCGGTCGTAAGAGAGTATTCCGTTCACCTCGATCTCCACATCCGTTATCTGAGTATAAACCGCCGCGGACAGCCCTTTCAGTCGAATGAGACGCCCGAGCAGCAGATCCAAGCTTTGATACTGGCGCCAGAGTTGTTCGTCGCCTTGAAAATCGCGATACCCCCAGTTCTTGCCGCCTCCAGTCGAACCGGCTATCCGTTCCAACCCCTCACGCCAGTTGTGTCCCTTTGCAGTGAACCCGAGTCCTCCGAACTCGCCGACTACTCCCGCGCGATACGTCTCGATTGCAGGAGCGTCCGGTTCGGGATATTTATGAATATCGCTGATGTCTCCGCAATTCATATCCGTCCATCCGCTCGCGTTGTCCACGAGACGCGTCGGATCACGCCGCTTCACCCATTCGGTCACGTTCACAGTGTCGAACTGTCCCCAGCCTTCGTTGAATGGAACCCACACCACGATCGACGGGTGGTTCACGAGGAAATCCATCATATCGGCGAGCTCGACCCGGTACTGATCCGCTGATTCCTTGCTTCGTTGATATTCTTTTCGGTTCATGTCCGGGTCTTCCCCGCTCGGCATGTCCTGCCATACAAGCAGCCCGAGCTTGTCGCACCAGTAATACCAGCGGTCCGGTTCGACCTTCACGTGTTTTCTCGCCATATTGAAACCGAGGTTCTTGATCATCTCTATATCGAAACGCAGCGCATCGTCCGTGGGAGCGGTGTACAGCCCATCCGGCCAGAAACCCTGATCGAGCACTCCGTACATGAAAAGCGGTTTGCCGTTCAAAAATATCCTCGGAACGCCGCCAGCGTCCTTTTTGACCTCCACTTTTCGCATTCCCGCGTAGCTTTTAACAGAGTCGATCGAAGCACTTTTCGAAGACCCTTTGTGAAGCCTCACACTCAGGTCGTAAAGATATGGCGAATCCGGCGACCATGTTCTTATATCCGAAACCTTTGGGAAATTAAGTCTCATAACGCTGCCCGGTGTTCCGGAAACCGATATTTTATTGTTGCCGTCCGGCAACGTAATTACGGCCTCCGCCACGACACCGCTCGTCGCGCTCTCAGCGGAGACTTCAACTCTAATCTCTTTCTTATCCAAATCCGGCGTAAGTTTCAGCGCTTTTATATATGTAGTGGGAACCGGTTCGAGCCAGACTGTCCGCCATATCCCGCTCGTCGGCGTGTACCATATCCCCTCCGGTTTCTGAACCTGTTTTCCACGAGGCTGATATCCCTTGTCCGTCGGGTCCCACACACTTACCTTAAGCTCTTGAACTCCCGATTTCTTAAGCGCGCCCGTGACGTCCAGCGAAAATGGATCATACCCTCCGCTGTGCCCGCCGATCTTCTTTCCGTTAACCCACACAGTCGTCTCCCAATCAACCGCGCCGAAATGAAGCAGCACGCGCTTACCCGCCCAGTTTTTGGGTATCACGAAGTTCCTTTTGTATATCAATTTCTGATTCTCATCTACCCGCCTCATTACTCCGGACAGCGCCGACTCGACAGGGTAGGGGACGAGTATTTTTCCGTCGTAAGCGCTCACGGCCGAGCCGCCGTCTTTCGGGACGATCGCATAGTCCCATAAGCCGTTCAGATTCAGCCAATCTTTTCGAACCATCTGAGGCCGTGGATATTCCGGGAGCGTGTTGGAAGGCGACACATCCTTCGCCCACTTGGTTTTCAGCGGGCCGTCCGCGAGCTTCCATCCGGTTTCCGCCGCGCTTCCCGGCGCGGCGACAGCCATCACCGCCGCAATCATCACCGCCAACATCATTGTTTTAATCTTTGTTCCTTTTGCCTTCATGCCATGCACCTCATAAACAGCAATATTGTTCTTTCGTTATCGCCTTGTCGGAAAATATTATTTGCGCGTCGCGCCCTGAGCGCGGGTTTGTATAAACCTTTGAAGGAAAATGAAAAGGAGCAGCAGGCCGCCGATCGCAATCCGGGTCCACCACGAACTCAAAGTTCCTTCGAATGTTATCATCGTCTGAATCGTTCCGAGTATCAGGATGCCGACGACGGTGCCCGCCACATAACCGACGCCGCCGGTGAGCAGAGTGCCTCCTATTACAACCGCAGCGATCGCGTCCATTTCAAGTGTGGTGCCCGCCGTCGCGTTCCCGGATGTTGTGTAAATCGTATATACGATCCCGGCCAGCGCCGAGCAGAAACCGCTTAGCGTATATACCATTATTTTTATTCGAGAAACGGGAAGCCCCATCAGCATCGCCGAGTCCTCGCTTCCGCCCACCGCATACACGCCCCGGCCGAACTTGGTGAAATGCGCGACGTACAATGCGATCAACACGACCGCGAGGAAAACTATCGTCGTAACCGGATAGAAATTGTAGCCGAAAGTTTCGATCGCCTTGAAGAATCCGCTTTTTATGGGAATGGATTCCATGCTGATAATGAGTCCCATTCCGCGAGCGAAAAACATTCCGGCGAGAGTCGCGAGAAAAGGCGGCAGCTTGAACCATGCTATCAGGCAGCCCATCGATGCGCCGAGAAGCGAACCTATCGCCAACGCCGCCACTATAGCAACGATCGGGTTCACATGATATCTCTGGATCATCGTCGCTATGAAGATGCTCGTGAATCCGATCATCGCCCCGACCGACAGATCGATACCGCCCGAGAGGATCACGAAGGTCATTCCAATCGCGGCGAGACCGAGGAAAGCATTGTCGTTCAAAAGGTTTGTGAAGACACGGACCGAGAAGAAACCCTCGAATGAAACGGAAGCCGCTGCATAGAGCAGCGCGAAGACCGCGAGCGTCGCCGCGAGAGGAATGTGCTTCTTCGAGATCATACGCCCGCCTTTCTTCCCGCGAACATTTTATTGAAAGCGTCCGACTGAAGCAGGAACACGGCAAGGGCGACGATTGCTTTCACAACGAGAGCGAATTCCACCGGCACGTTCTGCGCGCGTATCGATGTCGTTAGAGTCTGAATTATGAGAGCGCCGATCATGGAGCCGATCAGAGAAAACCTTCCGCCCGACATTGCGGTGCCGCCGACGATCACCGCGAGTATCGCATCCAGTTCGTAATAAAGTCCCGCGTTGTTGGAGTCGGCGGCGTTGACTCCGGAGGCGACGAGAAGCCCCGCCATTCCGGCGCAGAGACCGCTGAACGCGTAAACGAAAAGTTTAACCGTATTTACGCTTATCCCGGCGTACCTGCTCGCTTTCGTGTTGTCGCCGATGGATTCGACAAACATTCCGATCGCTGTCGCGCGCGATAATACCGCTGTTACCGCCAGCCACACGAGAACCACAGTGACCGAGAACGGAAGCCCGGCGAATGAGCCCGATCCTATGAAAGCGAACGACGAGTCGTGGAATGTCAGAATCTGGCCTTGCGTCAACAATTGAGCTATCCCGCGGCCCGCAACCATCAGTATCAGCGTCGCCACGATCGGCTGAATGTCGAACGCGGACACGAGAAGACCGTTCCATGTCCCGGCAATCACGCACAATATCAGAGTCAGAAGCAGTCCGGCCGGCATGAAGACGCCGGATTTCCCGGTGAGCAGCGCCATCACCGCGCCTGAAATCGCCATCACCGCACCGACGGAAAGATCGACTCCGCCGGTCGCTATCACCAACGTCATGCCGAGCGACAGCAGCATCACGGGCGCCGCTTGGTTCATGATGTCTATGATATGCCCGTAGAAACGGCCTGATTTAATTTCAATGTGAAAGAATCCCGGCGTAAAAAATCCGTTAAGCGCCAATAGAACAATCAGCGCCAGCAAAGGCCATATAAGCTTGGAAGACTTGATGCGCGCCATCATTTCGGTCGTTCACACTTCCTTTTCAGCTATGAGTTTTATAATCGACGACAACGAGATGTCCCCGCCCGCGAGTTCTCCGATTTTCGAGCCTTCCCGCATTACCACGACCCTGTGGCTGTCCCGCACGACTTCCTCGAGTTCGGATGATATGAATATGATCGACATCCCGCCGCCGCATAGTTCCTTTATCCTTTTTTCGATCTCGGCTTTCGCGCCGACATCTATCCCACGCGTGGGCTCGTCGAGGATAAGAAGTCTCGGTTGCAGAGCAAGCCATCTTGCGAGGATGACCTTTTGCTGATTCCCGCCGCTTAGGTGCGCCACGGGTTTTTCCGCGTCAGTCGTCGCTATGCTCAACATCTTGATGTATTCGGCGGAGATCTCACGTTGCTTCTTTATAGATAACCTCCGCAGCCAGCCTCGTCGCGCTTGTAGCGCCGCCACGATGTTTTCCCGCACAGAGAGATTCGGGATGATGCCCGCATTGCGGCGGTCTTCGGGACAGAACCCAATGCCTTTCTCGATCGCCCGTCTCGGAGAAGCCGTCCTCACCTGTTCTTCGTCCATCTCGACGGTTCCCGAAGCCGCGCGGTCTATTCCGAAAAGCATCTGCGCGGTTTCCGTACGGCCCGCGCCGAGCAATCCAGCGAAACCGAGCACCTCGCCGGGCCTGACTTCAAAGTCCATCTTTTTAACCACTCCGCCTGAAAGGCCCCTTGCCTTGAGGAATGGCTTGATTTCTTCCTTCCTCGTCTCTCCGGCGGAAGTTTCTTCAACTTCGGAAATCTCGCGCCCGAGCATGAGCGAAATAAGTTCAAGTCGTGGAAGATCGGAAGCCGCATGCACGCCGACAAGCTTTCCGTTCCGAAGCACGGTCAGCCTGTCCGAGATTTCGTATATCTGATCGAGAAAGTGGCTTATGAAAACGATGCCGAATCCTTCGCCGCGCAGCTTTCGCATCACCGCGAAAAGCTTTTCGACCTCGTGGGCGGCGAGACTCGAAGTAGGCTCATCGAGAACAAGTACGCGCGCATCGACGTCGAGAGCTCTCGCGATAGCCGTGAGTTGCTGAACGGCGATTGAACACGACCGCACGGATTGTCCCACGTCGATGTCGAGATCGAGACGCCTCATGGCCGCCTCGGCGCCGCGGTGAACGCGTTTCCAGTCTATGCGGCCGAACGCCATAGGCTCGCGTCCGAGATATATGTTTTCGGCTATCGAAAGGTCGGGAATGAGGTTTACTTCCTGAAAGACGGCGCTTATGCCGATTGCCTGCGCCTCGAGCGGGGAGTGTGGATCTATCCTTCGGCCCTCGATGGTGATTTGTCCCGTGTCGCGGCGATAAGCTCCGGTCAGTATCTTTATCAGAGTGCTTTTTCCGGCGCCGTTCTCGCCCATAAGCGAGTGAATTTCACCTCGCTTCAAGGTGAAATCCACATTTTCAAGAGCTTTTACTCCGGGAAACGACTTGCAGACACCTCGGATCTCAAGCAGCGGCGCGTCGCCCGCATCTCTTTCGATTTGTTTGATCTCTTCCGCCAATCTATAGGCCCCGCGCCTCAATACTTCCTGTCAGGAAGTGTTTGTTTCGCGTTCGTCTGGTCGAAAACGGAGTCTTTTACAACTGTTTTCTTGGGCAAAGTTTCGCCGCCGAGAGCCGCTTTCACCGCATCGAAAGCCATGGGGCCGAGAAGCGGGTTGCATTCAACCGTCGCATTGAGCTTTCCATCGATCATCGCGAGAAACGCGTCTTTCACGCCGTCTATGGACACTATCACAATATCCGTTCCGGGCTTCAGACCGGCTTCTTCTATAGCCTGAATCGCACCGAGCGCCATGTCGTCGTTATGCGCGTAAACAGCGTCGATTTTCACATTCTCTGCCTTTGCGGAACTTAGGAAAGTCTGCATTACTTCCTTGCCCTTCGTTCGAGTGAAATCTCCTGTTTGGGATTTAACGACTTTCATGTCGGGATATTTTTTAATGATTTCCTCAAAACCTTTTTTTCTATCTATGGCGGGGGCCGCTCCGGGCGTCCCCTGAAGTTCCACTATGTTTCCCTTACCGTTCAGCTTTTTCACCATCCATTCCGCCGCCATGCGACCCTCGGCGACGAAATCCGACGCTATGAGCGTGCTGTACAGAGTGTCGTCGGATACGTTCACGCCGCGGTCAACCAGTATGACGGGTATCTTTGCTCTCTTCGCTTCCATCAGCACGGGTTCCCATCCGGTCTCCACCACTGGTGCAAGCACGATCGCCTTCACGCCCTGCGCGATAAACGATCTGATCGCTTTTATCTGATTCTCCTGTTTCTGCTGCGCATCCGAGAATTTCAATTCGATCCCTCGTTTCTCGGCTTCAGACCTTATCGATTCCGTTTCCGCGGTTCTCCACGAGCTTTCCGCTCCAACCTGCGAGAAACCGACAACGAGCTTCCCTCCGGCTTTTTCCTTTTTACTGCAAGCGCTCATGCACATCGCTGTCGCAAGAAGAAGAACCATAACGGCAAGAATTTTTCTCGTCTTCATTTTTTCCTCCGGTTTTTAATGGAGATTCAACGACTCTCTCTTATCATATTTTTCCCGGATTTATCGTTAGAAAGATCCGGTTTGTTTACGAACGAGCCCTCAAATCTTATATTACGTCCGCAATTCGTGTCAACGAATAATACGCCGGAATACGAGGTGTTTTGTGCAATATTTCACTATCGTTTTACTTGATGCGGCCTCCGTCGGCAGTTGTTTCTTCTTGAATTATATCGATGTTGCCGGTAGCATTTTCCACATAGAGGAGGACCCCATGATTAAAAAGGCAAGATACATTGAAATCATTGAAATGAAAATGAGAAGGGCGCTCGTCCCATGTTTAATAATCATCGCATCCCTCAGCGCGGAATCGACATGCGCTCAACCGAACGTGAAAGTAGTCGATAGACCGAGCGTTAAAATGACTAATAAACATTACATCGGCAACAGGAAACCTCTTGAGCCAAGCGTATTTATCAAGCTTCCAGTCGGCGCTGTAAAGCCGAGGGGCTGGTTGCTTAAATATTTCGAGCTTCAAC
>JAKLIR010000013.1 GCA_022709505.1 bacterium
TGAGAAGGAAAAGAGGATAAAGCACAAGGATGTAGAACGGATTCTTGCTTCTTCTCATGACGAGGTGCTTTTTCTCGCCGAGGTAGAACATACTTGCGCCTTGACTCTGGAAGTCGTCATCGAAAGGCCCCCGCGCCGGCGCCGCTATGAAGAACTCGTATCGTTCTTTGTCAAATCCGTTCAGAAGTTCGAGAACGATTCTTTTTACACCGCTCGATCCCGTGCTGTCGGGCCCCATGTAATATGGAAAAACGATGAGTATCTTTTTCTTTGATGCGTCTGTTTTCATTTTTCCCATTTCATCAATGTTTCGAGCGCCTTCGCATCGCACGGAGGTGAAAGCGTCAGGATATCTTGCCTTCCTTCACTTGTGAGACCACGAGCCTTAACTTTCCCGATGCGGTTTTTTCTATGTCCCGGACGTACTCTATGACAAAGGCCACATCGTCTCCCACGCGCTGAATGATTTCCTCTCTGAGCCGAGAGTCGTCCCGATCCGAAAATGAATCCGCCTTAACCACCGACACCGTCATCACTCCGGGTTCGGATTGTTTTATCCGGGCTTCCCTTATAGCTGTCTGATCCTTGAATATGTGGTCGAGCCTGCCGATCCTCCGCCCCGTGCGGGTGATGATATAATCTTCGATCCTCCCGTCGATGGAGCGGATCGTTCTCCCGGGCAGTCCGCACGGGCAGGGTTCGTTCGGGATTTCGGCCGCGATATCGCCTGTGTCGTAGCGTATTAGAGGGAAAAACGGATTTGTGAAATTCGTGCCGATTATCCGGAAACCGCCGTCGGTGTGAGGCTCGAACTCGACCGAGGAGTAGTCCTCATCGACGTGAAGCCTTCTTTCCGGGCACATCGAAATGTTCGCGACGCCCTCCGCCATACCGTAGTGCTCGAAAGGGAGCGTCCCGAAGGCGCGGCCTATGATCTCCGCCTGATGCGGCAAAAGACTTTCCGCGCCCGTCGTCACCCATTTCATCCCCGAGGAATCGAAATTCATCTCCAGCGCATAAGATGCGAGCAAGCTTATGAGGGAAGGGTAGCCGTGAATCCATTGAGGGTTGAATCGCGCCAACTTATTCAGGTAAGCGCCGGCTGTCTCGGGCCCGAGGTGATAGCCGCTAAACATCATCTGCTTCGCGGGAATGTTGTAGCGCCAGAAAGGAGGCTTCGTCTGATTTTGAGAAACCACGGAGCGCCCGCCGAAATATCCGCATTTCGAGTTGAAGTCGATTCCTATACCGTTCCTGTATCTCCACCATACGGCCCATTGTTCTTTCACAGCGGCCGGATCCGCGGGAAAACGAAGTCCCGCTCCTGTCGTGCCGCTTGTATGGAGCCATGTCGCTCCCACTGGGGGAAGGCCGCCCGGCATGAAGAGTCGCGGATTTTCACGCACCACGGATTTCGTCAATATCGGCAGGCGCCGCAAGTCGTCCGCTTTCACGAAATCCTCCGGGTCGATTCCTTCTTTTCTCGCGAACTGCACGTAATAAGGAATATTGCGGAAGGCGTAGCGGACGAACTCGATGAGCCGCTTGTCCCGGAAGGCAACGATCCGCTCCTCGGTCCATCCTCTTCTTTCAAGGCACTCCCGCTCGATCGTTTCGTATTCCGCATCGTAGCGCGCACGATTCACACGGAAGCCCTCCGCGTTGAGAGCGACGCTCTGAAGCGGGATCGGAAGCTTCTGGTATATTTTTTCGAAATTCATTTTCGTTTAAGATATTTTTCCCATCCGAAATGTGGCTTAAAACCACTTTCCAACGCGGGAGCGATTTCTGAAATACCAACCTCGCGTCCGACTCGCGCGTCGAAAACGGATATCTCTTCGAGCGGTGCGTCGGAGACTGAAAAAGTATGCCGGGCGAAAGACTCTCTCACAAGAGGAATCAGTTTCGGATCGAATCCCATGAGAGCACATGTAACGGCGTCGAGGACTGCGGGGTCATCGCCCGAGACGAGCACCCCCGCCGCAGCGGCATCCGGCTCAAGCGGCCCGTTGCCTTGGCCGCCCACTATCCCGTCGATGATCGCGAGATAGCGTTTTTTCCCGCCGGGATCAAGCAAGCCGTTCGCATCTCCGTATAAAAGCGCGCGGTTAAGGTCGAGCACCATTCGCCAGCACGTGTCGTTTCCGTGCCAGTTGCCGTTCCGCACCGTGACATCGCTGTCGCCGAGAATCGTTTTTCCCGCGCTTCTGATTTTCCCGAAGGCCCACGGTCCGATCACGGGTATGGAAGAAGCGGCTTTCCGAGCGGCTTTTTTCAAAGCTCTCTCGACGCCGCCCGCCGCGGAGTCCTCCGCGAATTCGTCTCCACCGTTTTCGGGAGAACCTTCAGTGTGATGCGGCAGCCAGTTCTTGTCTCCGTTTATCCCGACGAGATTTTTAAGGCAGCAGGTCACGCCTGTTTTTTTGTGAGTTTTCATTTTCGGCAGATTTATGAAGTAATCACATTTAACGGGTGTGCCGGCCAGTAGATATTCATGCACGGCGCCGTGGTGGTGGCGGTTAACGATGGAAGAGTCGTAGTCAGCGCCGTAATAACGGCCTTCACCGCCATGCCCGTGGAACAAGCTTTCATTGCCGAGGTTGAAGCTGACGTATCCTCTCGGGTCGGGTTCGTTAGGCCTGCGATCCGTTACCACACCGTTCCTCACGGTCCAAACCTCTCGCCTGAGATCGAGCACTTCGATCACGGCGTTTCTTCTGCGACTCTTCAAGGCTTCCAGCTTGTGAGCGAAATCGCCTCTCGATATTATTTTCCCGAAGTCGGCGTATGTGTGCGGCGCGTCGCAGACGCATACCGTAACGCGGTCTTCGAAATATTCGCACACGGAATCGACCGCCGCGAGAATTATTTCGGGATTCGTTATAAGCGGAATCCAGACATCGGATTCTTTTTCATGCGATTCCTGAATCCAGTTCGGCTTTATCACGACGAGAGGTTTTTCGTTCGATCCGGCGTGCTGTGCGGACTCGGAAAAAAATGAAACGACCGTATCGCGCACGAATTCACGTATGTGTTCGATGTCTTCGTAAGATGTAATTTTCGCTATTCGAGGTTTCATGAAATAACTTTCTTACAATAAATTATTATAAGCCATTAAGATGCACGAACCGGCATGTTTTTCACCGGACGCTTGCGGTTCATCGCCCGGACAAGGCGATTTCATAAAGCTCCTGATATTTTTTTATTATCTCGCTCCATGAAAATTCATTCACAACTTTACGTTTGCATTCGTCGCTCATATTCCTTCGTTCGGCATCGCCGAGGTTTGCGCACGTGAGCAGTTTTTCGGCGAGCTCTAAGTGGTCGTCGTCCTTGAACACGAAGCCCGTCTTGCCTGATTCAACCAGACCCGCAGAGTTTGCGGTGGAGGAAATCACGACCGGAGCGCCGCAGGCGAAACTTTCGAGCAGAACGTTCGGAATACCCTCGGAATGCGACGAAAGCACCGAAAAGTCGGAAGCGGCGAATATCGCTCCGACATCCTCGACCACCGGGCCGATGTTGACGATGTCTTCGATATGCTCTTCCATGACAAAAGATGTAAGTGTATTGTGATATGTCGTGTCGCCGGTGTCTCCCGCGAAAATGAATCTGAACGATTCGTGCCTTCCGAGCCGTTTCAACTCTCTTGCCGCGCGCAGTGTGCACAACTGGTTTTTCACGGGGCTGTAGCGTGCGACGCAGGAGACGACGAAACTCTCTTCGGGAAGCCCCAATTTGTTTTTCGCCGCTGTCTTTTCACGAAGCGACTCGAAACGGGACGCGTCCAGCGCGGTTGGAATGAATATGATTTTTTCCGGGCGCACCCTGCCTGTCCGGGCGAGTTGTTTTTTTGATTCGGGGAGATCGACGGTAACGAAGGTGTTTCTGCCGCCCAGAATGAGTTCGGCTTTGCGGAAGAGAGGCGAATGCACGAGATCGAAGTTGCCGAAGATGGTTGTGATGACGGGTGTTTTGGGGCTTATCAAAGACGCTGCTCTCGCAAAGAAATTACCGAAGTGCATGAAGGAATGGACTATGTCCGGACGTTCATCGAGAATTGTTTTCGTGGTCCATTTGAAGGCGAGAGCGGCGCCCGTCAGATCGGAGTGGTCTGTAGCGCCGCAGGCGATTACATTCGGACAGGACTCGAAAATCTCCTTGTAAAAAATTTTACGCTCGTTGGTATAGATAAGAAGCACCGGGTCGTATAGCCGCCTGTCGAGATGCGAAATCAGCTCGCACAACTGCCGCTCCCCGCCGCCTTGGCAAAGTCCGCCGACTATGTATAGGATTTTCTTTTTCAATGTTTTACCGTTCCGATTTCGCCGATATCAATTCGCGATACAGGGCGATGTATCTTTTCGCGACCGTGTCTATTGAGAAATCCCTTTCAACCGTAGCGCGCGCGTTCTTTCCGAGAGATTTTCTCAAGTTTGCATCAGTCAGAAGCGAGTCGAGGGCGGAAGCTGCTTCCGGCGGAGACGCCGGATCGAAAAGAACCGCGTTGATTCCGTTCGATACGATGTCCCTGTTGGCCGGAATGTCCGATACCGCGCATGCGAGGCCGGCGCTCATGGCTTCGAGGAGAGCGTTGGACATGCCTTCCTGAAAAGAGGGCAGGAAAAAAATCTCCGCGCCCGCGAGCCATTCGCGAACGTTATCGACCGGCCCCACCGCCGCGCAAACATCGCCGAGACCTGCGAGAGATATTCTCGCCGCGGTCTGCTCCAGTTCCGCGCCGCCGCCGAGTATCGCCATGAAAAAGGACTTTCCTTTTTCTTTAAGAATTTTGGCCGCTTCGACCGCCGCCGCCGCGTTCTTCTGTTTGCGTAGAACGCCAACGAACACAATCAGCGGCGTATCTTCAGGAACGGGAAGGGCAGCCTTGGCGGCCGTCTTCGCAATATCTTTCGCACTGGAAGTATCTACTCCGTTGGGGATGATTCTGATTTTTGCTGGAGGCACGCCGTAGTCCGCGAGATCATTTTCACAAGTCTTGTTCAATGCCACGAAACAGTCAGTGTTGTTTTTGAGCGAGGCCGCCATCCGCGGCCCCGAACTGAAAGACGATTCGAGCACTTTCAGATCGAAGAGTTCCTTAGTGTTTGCGATTTTCACAACGCACGGCTTTGAAACCTCGACGGCCGCCGCCGCCGCGGCATAAGCCACGTGCAATCCTTGATGCGCGTGAACGATATCGAATTCGTCTCGGTGATTGACTATGTATGACGAAAGCTGCCGCATGTAGAGCGCTATCTTCGCTTTTCCGCCTTTGACGGCGGGAAGCAGTCCGATTCGCTCGACCGGCAAACCGTTTAAGGATTCTCTTCGGGGGGAGCGCGGAAGTGCGAATGTTGCAACTTCAACGCGGGCGCCTGCACGGATTAGAGCGTGTGAGAGAAGCTCGGCCTGTTTTTCCGCTCCGCCCACGACCGGATTGAAATGTCCGCTCACCATAAGCACGCGCGGCGCCGGCGTTCCGTTCGTTGGACTGTCGATCGGGGGTTTGCTCATATCACGAAAAAGGACTTTTCACTTTCGAAGTCACAAAACTGAATTTTCCCGAAGGGCCGGCTGGAATGCCGTCCGTCTTCTCGAATTCTATCTCCATCCCCGGAAGGTGCCTTGATAGGACTTCCTTGCAGAAATCCTCGTCCTTCCTCCCGAAGTCCGGGCCCGGAACAACACGAACTTTTATGTATTCAAGCGATTCCTGTTCGATATTGTATAGCTTAATATCAAAATCCTTAAAGAGGTGCGGAAATATCACGCCTGACACGAAGCCGCCGTTGCCGAGAGTTATAACGCCTTGTATTCTACCGTCTATGCTCTTGAGGCGGGACAAACCCCTTCCGCATTCACATCCGCCGGTCGCAAGAGTTCCCATATCGTCGTTCTGATATCTGATGAATGGCATGCCGAAATTTTCGAGGCTCGTTATGACTATCTTTCCCGAGGCGCCCTCTTTCGCAGGAGAGCCGTCTTCATTCAAAATTTCCAAGTAAAGAAAATCATCCGCCGTGTGATAACCCCCGCTGCCGCACTCGGCGGCGACGTTCCCGAGTTCGCGGCCCCCGTATCTGTCGTAAACTCTGCAATGGAACGCGCTCTCTATGATTTTCCTATGATCTTCTATGAGTTTTTCCGCGGAGGTGACCGCGCACCTGACTCCTGAACCTGACAGATCTATGCCCCGGTCGAGAATGTATTTTCCGGTCAGTGCGAGTGGAACCGCGTATGATTCGACGCAAGCGGGTTTGAAGCGGCGCACGTACTCTGCGAACTCGCTGAAAGTTCTTTCGTTCATTTCGAAAGCGGGGAAGAATTTTACTCCCTCGAAAAGCCGGACGTACAGATTCCCTTTCCAAGTTTTCGGCTTTGCGTTTTCGATATCGAAACTTGAACCCCAAAGTTTCGCGACGTGATCCCATGGGGCGCGGCCGGCCCAATCGAAAAATCTATGCGTGGCCGCCCATTGGCCGAGGATCATCGCCTTATCCTGATAGTAGTGAACAGGCGCGCCCGTGGAGCCGCCGGTCGCGTTCAGGAGGAGCGAGCTCTTGGATGCGGTTGCGGACACCAGTTCGTCGAGATGCTCATTAATATCTTTTTTCGTTAGAATCGGAATTTTTCGGAATTGTTCGAAATCATTTATATTTCCCGTAGAAAACCCCGCCTTTTTCATGCGCTCTCTGTAAAACGGCACATTGTCGTAAGCGTGTTTTATGAGGGCCGAGAGTTTGCGCCACTGGTATTCACGAATATCGTCGGCGGGCCGCCATTGCATTTCGCGCGCCGCCGAGAGCGTTTTTCCGAATTCCCCGTGCAGGCTGAAATATATGTTAAAGAAAGATTTTCTCAATATTATCGAGCTGAAAGATGAAAGCCCCGTTTCCATGAGATTGAATTATATAAGCCGCAATCGATATAGATCAAGGATCGGGATTTAACCAAATCGACGGAAAGGCGTCTAATATAGAGTTAATAGTAATATAATTATGACTAATCGATTTTTTTTGTATTGAAGGGATCTTTTCGGAAAGAATGAAGAGAAGGAAGTCGATAATAGTCGAGACGGCGGGAGTATTCGGCGCGCGCGCGGTATTTTTCGTAGTAGGTCTCATTTCGAGCATCATAATAAACAGGACGCTCGGCGCTGAAGGCCGGGGCGTTTTCGCGATACTTCTTTTATATCCGGATCTGCTTTTCATGTTGTTCAGTTTCGGGATGGGCGAAGCGAGCGCGTTCAACATAGGAAAGAAAGTATTTTCGGATGAGAGGGTTTTCGCGGGCATAATAACCGCGTCGCTCGTCGCGGGAGCGGTGGTGCTTCTGTTCGGAGCGGGTTTGTATGAATTATTGAGAGTGGCCCAGTTCAAAGGGATCGGTTTCGGGATGTTCATGTTTTCGCTCGCGAGGATGCCGCTGTACTTCTTTTTCCGGTTTATGGACTATTTTTTCATAGGGCGCACGGAGATCGGGAGAAGAAACGCGCTGATAGTGGTGCAGATAACGTCCTACCTTGTTTTCATCGTACTTTTCCTTCTAACGGGCAGACTGAATGTGTTCGGGGCCGTGGCCACGGTGAACCTGAGCTATCTCGTGGTATGTCTTTACGCGTTGTTCTCGGCGGCCAAGAGCGTTCGGCCGGCGTTCGCCGGGGTGGCGGGAGTTCTGGCCGAAAGTGTGAAATTCGGGCTCAAGCAACAGTTGGCTTCGATTCTTATATGGGCTGTTACGTTCGGGAATTATTTCATGATCAAATACTATCTCGATTCGGAAGCTGTGGGGTTGTTCGCGGTGGCGTCCGCGGTCATCAGCATGGTGTGGATGTTCCCGGAAGCTGTGGGGTTGATCGCTTTTGCGAGGAGTTCGGTTCAGAGTGAAAAGGAGTCGAACGCTTCCATCCCCAAGATGTTGCGGAGCGCACTTTTTTTATGTCTCGGCGCGATTGTGGGCGCGGGGCTGGTTTGCCCCTTGTTGGTGCCGTTGATTTACGGTGCGGATTTCAAACCGTCCGTGCGCTTGATATTTTTCATGCTGCCGAGCTCTCTCGGATATCTCTGTTTCAACATGCTGCTCAATGATCTACGCGCGCGCGGGATTCCCTTATTGGCCGTCCCGGTGTTGCTGATCGCAATAGCCTTCAATTTCTCGTTCAACATTCTTTTCCTGAAATCCATGGGGAACATCGCGGCGGCGGCGAACTCGTCTCTGACTTTCATCCTTCTCGCCGCAGGAATTTTGATCACGTATAAGAGACATTCGCAAGTCAGTTACGGTGAGTTGCTCATTCTTCGGAAAGCAGATGTCGCGGCGATCGTGGATTTCGCAAAGCGCAAACTTATAAAAAGAGATTAGCTCGCATTTTTCACAAGAAAAATCAGGGTTAGTCCCAATTCGTGATTTTATCTTCCATGCCGATTTTTTTGAGGTATTCGGCGTACATCCCGTATGAATCCTTTATGAGGGGAAGAAGCTTCATTAGAGCTGGCAAAGGTCCTTTCGCGATAACTTCTCTTTTTGTCAACGCGATAACGATCGAGAGTTTCCCAAGCCAGAACTTGTGCGCGGTTTTGGCCGACATTGACATGGACACCGTGGGTTTCAAGTCGATTTCGCCCTGAATGATGACTTTATTCGGGCAATCGATTGTTATGATCGCCTGCGGATCTGAATAGATGAATTGGACCACCAAACCGCTGCTGAAGATTTTCGGTCCTATGCCCGGGTCGTCCTTAAGCATGTTGAAAAATGGAACGAGGACGCTGTAAAAATGCTCAGTGTCATTGAATATCGGCATTTCTCACCTCTCGCTTTTAATTCAACCCGGATTCGTCAATAGTGCGCCGAATCCGGTGCAATGTTCATAGCGGCGAACAGCTACGTTGTCGTCGCATTTTTTTGTTCACGTACATCTCGGTACGCTCACCGGCAAGATACTCCTTCCGCCTTGCTTTTCATCCGCTCTGAATCATTGCCCCCGAATCCAAATGAAGGATTCGGGTTCAAAATGCTTTTTTAAGCAGTTCGATGATTTCGATGTGATCTTCCACGGTTCGCGGGTTCGTAAAGAGAGAACCGTCGCCCATCGTGGTCATAGCTATATCTTCAAATTGTTCTTCCGTTACGCCAACGTCTCTCAGGCGAGTCGGCAGTCCGGTCTTGGATATCAGTTCGCGGACTTTCGCGATTCCCGTCTCGGCGTCGGCAGCGGGATCGCCGGTCGGAATCACTCCCATCGCATAAGCGGATTGCGCGTATTTATCAGTGCAGTATTCGAGATTGAATTCCATGCACCACGGCAGCATCAGCGAGTTCGCAAGCCCGTGCGGGACGCCTGCTATTCCACCGATGGAATGGGCTATGGCGTGAACCACTCCGACCATCGAGTTAGTGAAAGCGATGCCCGCGATAGTCGATGCTATGAGCATCTGCCCGCGCGCCTCTACGTTTTTACCATCCTTCACGGCGACGGGAAGAAATTCGTTTATCATTCGAATCGCGCCGAGAGCGAGCGCATCGCTCACCGGCTCGCTCGTTGCGCTGTGAAGGGCTTCGATCGCATGAGTGAGGGCGTCCATCCCGGTGCCGGCCGTTATGCCGGGAGGCATCGAGAGCGTGACATCGGGGTCGAGGATCGCCGTGTTCGGTGCGAAGAACGGACTTATGAAAGAAATTTTCTGATGCTGTTCGGTGTCTTTAATCACAGCGGCGAAAGTAACTTCGCTGCCCGTGCCGGCGGTGGTCGGGATCGCAACCATCGGGTTCAGCGGTTTTTCCTGCAGGTATGCCCCTTGATGGTCATCCAGCAGGTCGCCTCCCTCGGAAAGCAGCAGGTTGACCATTTTTGTGGTGTCGAGCACGCTTCCGCCGCCGATAGCGACGCAGATGTCCGCTCCGCCGAGTTTTTTGACATCCTCGTACAGGGTCTGGATCATTGTTGCGCTTGAATCTTGAGGGACGTCGTCGTATGTCATAACGACCTCGATCCCGGCATCCCTTAAACTATTCGCGACAGTTTCGGCGTACCCGAGTTTGCTTATTATTTTATCAGTCACGATGAGCGCTTTCGCGCCCCCGGCCAGTTTCGCTTCTTCCCCGACGCTCGAGAGCGTTCCCTGCCCGTAAATGACTTTCGTCCTATCCTGAAACTGGAAATACTCCGGAAGAGCCATGACCTCTCCTTTCCCACGAACGTGTTTCAGTGAAGACCGTGATGCTTGTTGTGGACAACGAGCCGGGGCGCCGATGGAGAAACTGGTATTACACGGATTTATTTCCCGGCATTGATTGAAATTGGAATTCGCATCGGCATCAACCTCGATTCTATCACCATTGAAATCAGGAGGTCAATACGGCTCGGTGGATGATGTCACGGAACCGCGTAGCAGTAGAGACAACCGCCCGGACATTTCTGCGAATACCAGCCTATATCGACGCTCCGGGTGCAGCCGCAGAGTTTTCTCTGGCCTGTCGCCTTGGCGCAACTCGCACGCTCTCCCGAGGGGTGCAGCCTCGTCAGCAGTTCGCCGTCGATGCATCTGCTTCCCTCCGCGCCCGGAACACAGCAGAAGTGCATCATTATACCGTATCTTTCAGCGGTTTCGACGAGGTCTTCCATCTGGCTCTCGAATGAAAATGTCGCCGGCGTCACGCCGTGCATCTCAAAGCGTCGCACGACCTTTCGGTACGTTTCCGTCCAGCTTGAAGAGATGTTGAATATTCCGAGTTCGGCGCACCGAGGGGCGAGCTCTTTGAAAAAAGGCAGGTTACAATATATCTCACCATTTTTTGTAACGTTCACGATAGGATCGAATCTAACCCTGATCCGCTCCGGCGACCCGGTCAGGCCGATCAGCTCCGGGAGCATGTTCAACGCGACGCCGGGCGCCGGTATGGCAGGTTCGATCGGAGTCGCTCCAAGCCCCGTGATCGTATAGTGAAAAAAAAGTTGGTCGTACTCGAGAAGTTTTTTTCTAAGAGGCCCGGATCGCAATGCGTTTTCAGGATCCTTTGTCCACAAGACGATGGTATGAACATTTTCCGGCGGATGCTCGCCGAGGGAGGCGATCAATGCATCCGGGAAGAAATGAGTCAGGTCGGTGCGTCTGCTTGCTGATATCACTTCTTTCATATCAAGGGAATTATAACTTGAACCCGGTTTCATCAATAGTACGTCGAATCAGGGATGAATTTCCGCCGAGAGGGATGCGGATGTGAATGGGGCTCTTTCCCGCCGCGGCTTTGACAGCCCGCCCGAGGTGTCGTATTTTAAAAGGTATGGAATATCTCGAATGCGGAACAATCATCGTCGCCGGAAGGCCCATCGGGCCTGAACACCCGTGTTTCATAATCGCCGAGGCCGGCAGCAATCACAACCGGGACCTCGGCACCGCATTGCGCATGATCGATGTCGCGGCGGACGCCGGTGCGGACGCCGTGAAATTTCAAACGTACTCGGCGGAATCGCTCTATTCGAAAAAAACCCCGATGATCGATTATGTGAAAAAGGGCGGCTACCTGAAGGAAGGCGAAACGATCTGGGACATGATAAAAAGGATAGAGATGCCGAGAGATTGGCATCCGGAACTCGCCAAACGCTGCGAGGAAAAAGGAGTTGTGTTTTTATCGACGCCTTTCGATCTCAAAGCGGTGGAGGAACTTGAGTCCGTGGGTATCGCCGCATACAAGATCGCTTCATTCGAGATAACGCACATCCCTCTTTTAAGGGCGGTGGCGCGCACGCGCAAGCCGATCATTCTTTCAACCGGCATGGCGGACCTCTCGGATATCGAATTCGCGTTGAACGTGATAAACGGCGAGGGAAACAAGGCGACGGCGCTCATGCAATGCGCGATCAGCTATCCGCCGAGGTACGAAGATCTCAACCTTCGCGCCATGGACACGCTGCGGCAGGCTTTTGCGATGCCGGTAGGTTTCTCGGATCACACGACGGGAATTACTTCAGACATAGCGGCGGTCGCGCGCGGCGCGAACTTGATTGAGAAGCATTACACGCTCGACCGCAACATGCCGGGGCCCGACCATTCCTTCGCTCTCGAACCCGACGAACTCCTCATGATGTGCAAGGCGATAAGGGACACGGAAAAAGCGCTCGGCTCGCCGGTGAAAAAACACACCGAAGCTGAAAAAGATCTCTACAAACTCGCACGGCGCAGCCTTGTGGCCGCGGTGGACATCCCGGCAGGGACGCCGATCACTGAAGAAATGCTCGATGTGAAACGACCCGGGTATGGCATACCGGCGAAACACATGCTTCTCGTCGTGGGCAGGATTCCGAAAAAGAACATAGAAGCTGATGACATTCTGACTTGGGATTTGTTTTAAACCGACGCGGACCTTCCCCGGAATATAAGCAGATTCAACAGATCATTCTCCCTCGGAATAAAATCTCCACCATGCTTTCGGCCGTGGGGATGAATTCGTTTTCCGCTATGAAATCCCGGATATTTACGATCGGGACCGCTGCAAACTCCGAATATTCCTCGCCTGTTTGAAGGCGTGGAATAATTGAAGACGAACCTTCGCTGATTCGCATCAGGGAACAAATGTCATAAACTCTTCCGGGCTTGTCGTGGATCATGGAGAAGGGTTCTATAGCCACGATCGCATCTTTCCCGATTCCGGTTTCTTCCTCGAATTCCCTTATGAGCTGACCTTTGAAATCAACCGAACCATCGGCTTTCATGGCAAGCCCGTCTATGCCGCCCGAGGGAGTGAATTCGAAGCAGCCGGGATAGTGACTGACTTTTTCGCCGCGGCGGGCGACGAGCAACGAAGCATCGCCCATGAGTATGACTCCGCTCACGGCGACCGACTCAAGCACTATCCCTAAAGCGGGATTTCGCCATGCGGCGTAATAATGCATGTATTGAGTTCTTTTTGCTTTTATTCGAGTGGTTGTTCCGTCCGAAGCGAAATGAGACATCGTAAGCAGGGGGTCGTTTCTGAGTTTTCCGCTCGAAGCGGCGGCTGCGGTCGCCCAGAATTCCTCGACTGCCGTTTTCTCCCGCAGCGAAGCAGGCGCGAAATCGCCTTCCCATTTTATCTCGTAGGCTGAATCGGATGAAGATATTTCGAAATCGCTGTTAGTCATGTTTCACTGCTGCAAAATGCGATGAGCCATATCCGGCAAATCGAAGAGGGAATCGATGGAATGCGCGGCGCCCGCTTGAAACAGTTCCTCGGCTGGGGAATCTATCGGAAGTCCGATGACGCACAAGCCCGCCCCGTACGCTGCGCGCACCCCGTTTGGAGAATCTTCCACTGCTACTATCTTATCGGGCGATGTCCCCGACTTGGCGATTGCGAGTTTGTAAATCTCAGGCGATGGTTTTGCTTTCACCACAAGGTCTCCGGTGATCGCTCCGTCGAGCAGATCGCCCCAGCCGGTTCTTTTTAAAAGCGGATTGACGAGCCCGACTCGCGTCGATGTCACCAGCATCAGGCCGAAGCCTCTTTTTTTCAATTCTTCCAAGGCTTCAGAAGCGCCTTGCCTCGGCGCCACTTTTTCCGCATACACAGCTTCAAGCCGCTCGTTGTACGCCGCGAGCAGTTGCTCCTCGGCCTCTTCGAGGCTGTGCGTTTTTTTTAGATAGAGAACGATTTCCGGAAAAGACGGCCCGTTCAAGACGGCGAATTCATCGCGTGTTCCCTCCCGGCCGCGATCAGCGAGAAATGAAATGTAGAGGTCATACAAAGGCTGGAGACTGTCAACGAGAGTCCCGTCCATGTCGAGAAACACATAGTTGCGCCGCGGGTTCACTTTCGGAGGCCCTTTCGTTTTTTTTATGAATTGGAGAAACCGGCCGATTCCCAATTCACAATCGCATGGTATCAGCGACGCTTAGTTTTTGTCAACTCGTCTTATTTCATCATTGACCGCCCCGGTTAAATGGATTGATAATGTTTAAACCCGAATCCGGGCAAAAAAATTGATCGGTGGTTCCCATGCGCGTTCTTCTCATCAACCCGGTAGTAAGAAAGTGGGCGAAGCCCAACTGTTTCCCCTCGGGGCTCGGCTATCTCGCTGAAACGCTCATAAGGGCGGGGCACGATGTCGATGTTTACGACATGAACGCGTTGAGGCCGGCGCCGGAGGAATTCAGGAAGTATGTCGAGAATTCGGATTATGAGATCGCCGGGCTCGGTGGAATCATAACCATCTATTCCACGATGAAGGAATTGATAGGAGAGATCAAGGAGATACATCCTGACCGGCCGGTGATGGTGGGCGGAAGCAGTGCGACTTCGGCGCCGCACATAATGATGAGCCGGACGAAAGCGGATTTCCTCTGCATTGGCGAAGGAGAGATAACCACGCCGGAACTGATGAACGTACTGGAAAACGGCGGCGATCTTTCGAGTGTGAACGGGATTTGGTGGAGGAAGCCCGACGGCGGTTACGCGGTGAACAAACCGAGGGATGTGATAAAGGACCTCGACTCGATCCCGTTCCCGCGATGGGACCTTTTCCCCATGGAAATCTATCTGAACAATCCCGTGGGCGCAGTGAATGTGAACAAATGGGTGGACGGCGCATCGAGCGACGAGAGCGTGCCGAAATCGATGAATCTGATATCGAGCCGGGGCTGCGCCTATCCCTGCACATTCTGTTATCACGATTTCATGGGCAGCGGATTCAGGTACAGAAGCGCGGAGAATGTTTACGCGGAAATAGTAGAACTGAAACGGAGATACGACGTCGGATATTTCCATTTCAATGACGATTGTTTCATCACGAACAGGAAGAACGTTTTAAGATTCTGCGACATTCTGATAAGAGAGAACACGGGTATCGAATGGGGTTGCTCCGGACGGGTGAATCTGATGAGCGAACCCCTCATAGCGAAGATGAAGGAGGCCGGATGCGTTTTCATCGGCTACGGGATCGAGTCCGGAAGCCGGAAAGTCCTCGACCTGATGAAGAAGAAGGTAACGGTGGAGCAGGCGAGGGAGGCGATCCTGATGACGCGGAAATACCTCGGATGGGCGGACAGTTCTTTCATAGTCGGGATGCCGGGCGAGACGAGAGAAACGATCCGAGAGACGATCGAGTTTTGCAAATCCATCGACCTGAAACCTGAGGTCGTCTTCTTCGCGACTCCGTATCCGGGAACCGAATTGTATGAAATCGCCATGAGGGACGGAAAGATAAAGGATGAGGAGGAATACCTGCTTTCTCTCGGCGAGCAGGGTGAAAAGGTCAGGATCAATTTCACTGATTTCACGGACGAGGAATTAACCAATATAAAGCAGGAAATGGTCGAAGGGCTCGGCGCATGGAACAAGATAACACACGAGGAGTGAGTGAAATCCTCGCGAGTTTAATATGACGGACTTCACATCAAAGAACAAGGCGGCGCTCGAAGGGACGCTACATGTCGTCAAACTCGAAGGCGCGGCGGATTGCGATGGTTTCGAAAAGATCGAGACGAGGGTGAAGGATTCTCCCACGGCGGCAGTGCATCACGAATCTCGCTCGGTGCTTCTCCACAGCAAATATGATCCGATAAAGGAAGCCGAACGTTGGGCGGAATCCTCCAAGGCCGGGAAGAACAAAGCGGTTTTCGTTTTCGGACTCGGGCTCGGATATCACATCGAAGCTCTTTTGAGAATCAGGGCGGATGTCGAGAAGATTTACGTGGTCGAAGTGAATCCCGGAGTGATAAAGGCCGCGTTTTCGGTGAGGGACCTCGAAGGACTTCTCTCCGACGAGAGAGTCAAGATTCTCGCAGGGCAGTATCCGCAAATCCACGATGATGTGGGCGCGGCGATACAGGAGGCGGTGGAGGTCGCCGGAGGAAATCCCGAAATTCTCATTCATATACCGTCATACGAGCTTATGCCGAAGGACAGCGGCGAGCTTCAGGGGATGGTCGAGTACATCAGGCTCGCTACCTCGGGCAAGGAAGTTTTTAAGAAGGAGAAAGAGGAGAACACGGCCGCGAACCTCGAATCGTTCGCCTCGGCCCGAGGAGTGAAGGAACTGTTCGGGGCGTACGCGGGCAAACCAATGATAGTGGCGGCATCGGGGCCGTCTCTCACGGCGAGCCTTGCTGTGATCGCCGCTTCAGGTGTACATCTGGATATAACAGTGGTTGATTCCGCGCTCGCGCCATTCAGAAGGGCGGGAGTGCGCCCGAAATTCGTGGTGTCCGGCGACCCGCAGAACAGAGCGGGAGCTTTGTTCAAAGGTATTGAAATAGAGGACGAACAATTGATATTCTTTCCATCGTCGAGCCCGGAAGTTGTTCGCCTTTTTGCGCCGGAGGCAAGATGGGCTGCCTGTTCGGACGTGGTGAAGGAAGAAGTCAAGTTCGACGAAGAATATGACAAGGGATTGCTATATTTTTCAGGCACGGTGCTTCTCGGCGCCGTGGATTTCGCTGTTAAGAGCGGCGCTTCGCCGATAGTCCTGATCGGATGCGACTTTGCGTTCACCGAAGGCGCAACACATGCGGAGGGCAGCCTCGTTCAGGGCTACAACCGCAGGTACGGCGCTCTAAGGGAGGTAGAGGGCCTTGATGGAAAACCTGTCAAAACATCGGATGTTTTTTATCTTTACATGAGGGATCTCGAACATTATTACATGGCGAGGAGAGAAAAGATCACACTTTTCAACGCTACTGAATCCGGAGCGGCGGTTTACCACGTACCCCGGATAAAATTAGCTCGTTTTCTCGAAGAATATTCGAGAATTAATAACGAAGGTTGAAGGAACGTTTCAGACCGTAAGCCCCCCTTTAATTAAGGGGAATGGGTTTAAACAAATCATTAAGAAGTTATTGATTCTTCAATAATATTCCAGCCTCGTTTTTCGTGTTGCAATTTAAAAATCGCTCTGATAGAATAAATTGTCTTTTTCAAGGCCGGTTCCGAGGAAAAATAATAAATATTCGATGGTGCGACGCCGTGGAAGGCGATGGGAAATACTACGAAATAAAAGGGCTCGCGAAGCTTAAAGGCGAAGTGAAGATAAGCGGAAGCAAAAATGCTTCGCTCCCCGTCATAGCGGC
This sequence comes from bacterium, assembly GCA_022709505.1. Lineage (GTDB taxonomy): Bacteria > UBP15 > UBA6099 > UBA6099 > UBA6099 > JAKLIR01. The sequence goes on from JAKLIR010000013.1 coordinate 17,046, forward strand.
GTCTTTGCTTACGGACAGCGAAGTTGTTTTGCACAATGTTCCCGCCTTGAACGATGTTTTCCTGATGAAGCAAGTGCTTGAGGAACTCGGCGCGAAGGTCGCTCTTGAAAATGGGAACATGGTTGTAAACACGGCGGACGTCTCAAAGTTCGAAACCCGGTTCGAGTTGATGAACAAGATGCGGGCGTCCATATACGTAATGGGCCCGATGCTCGCGAGATTCGGCCATGTTCGGGTCGCGATGCCCGGAGGATGCGCTATCGGTTCGAGGCCTGTTGACTATCACCTAACGGGATTGGAAAAAATGGGCGCCAAGCTCACAATGGATCACGGATATATAGAGGCGAAATGCAACAAGCTTGTAGGAGATAGGATATATCTCGATTTCCCGTCCGTGGGCGCGACCGCGAATTTGATGATGGCCGGAGTGCTTGCCGAAGGCACCACCATTATCGAGAATGCGGCGGAAGAACCGCACATCCAAGACCTCGCGTGGTTCTTGAAATCGATAGGCGGACGGTTGTCAGGCGCGGGCACGAAAACTATCACGATACACGGTGTGACGAAACTTCACGGCGCTTCGCACCAGATGATTCCGGATCAGATAGAAGCCGGCACTTTCATGGTGGCGGGCGCGATCACACACGGAAACGTGACGGTTGAGAACGTTCAGATCAAGGACCTCCGGCCGGTCATCGTGAAGCTTATCGAAGCCGGCGCACAGGTCAAGGAAAGCAGGAACGAAGTTCGTGTTATTGCTAAGAAGAAGCTGAAACCGATCCGGATAACGACGCTTCCGCACCCCGGTTTCCCGACGGATATGCAGCCGCAGATGATGGCGCTCCTTGCGACCGCTGACGGCGTGAGCATGATAAAAGAGACGGTATGGGAAAACCGCTATATGCATGTGGCGGAGATGATCCGGATGGGCGCCGACCTTAAAGTTCAGGGGACGACATGTGTGATAGAGGGCGTTGACTCCCTGAAAGGCTCAAAGGTGGTTGCGCCGGACCTGAGAGCGGGCGCCGCTCTCGTCCTTGCGGGTCTTTCGGCGGACGGCGACACGACGGTTTACGACATCATTCACGTCGAAAGAGGCTACGAGAACTTTGTTGAAAAACTGAACGCCCTCGGCGCGGATATGAAGATTGCCGAAAGCGCATCTTGATTTTTTTCGATATCGACTCTTAAAAATAACACATTCAACAATAAAACAATAATTTGAAAAATCGCCCGGAGAATTTACAATTCCCGATATGGATGAAATTGTCGAAAAACCAGCTTCCGATTCCCTGACGGATGGAAGGAACCGAAAGGTAAGCTATCTTAGGGTTTCGGTCACGGATCGCTGCAACATGCGGTGTGTTTACTGCATGCCGGAAGATGTTAAATTTTTTCCTGATAATGAACTTTTGACGTATAAGGAGATTGAGCGGATAGCCGGGCTCGGCGCGAGTATGGGAATAACCAAAATCCGGCTCACCGGAGGCGAACCGTTGGCGAGGGAAGGGATAGAGACGCTCGTTTCCGGGTTGAAAACCATTGAAGGGTTGAAGGAGCTTTCGCTGACGACGAACGGGCTTTTGCTCGAGAGATACGCGCCTCGGCTCGCGGGCGCCGGGCTCGACCGTGTGAACGTCAGTCTCGATACCTTGGACGCCGAAAAGTTCAAAAAGATATGCCGGGCCGGAGACATCGAAGATGTGATAAGCGGGATACAAGCCGCGGGCCGGGCGGGGCTCAGTCCTATAAAAGTGAATGTAGTCGTGATGCGGGGAAGAAACGATAACGAAGTGGCGGATTTCGTGGATTTCGCGGTTCGCGAAAACGTGTCGGTGAGGTTCATCGAGTTCATGCCTTTCACCCGTGACGAGGATTGGCGGTCGAGGTTTGTTTCGAGAGAAGAGATAATGGAAAGCGCGCGCGTGAAATACGAACTGACGGAGCAGACAAACGGAAATCCGAGCGAGCCCGCGAGGTATTTCAAGGTGGGCGGAGCTGAAGCTTACATCGGTTTCATCAGTCCGGTTTCGCATGGTTTCTGCTCGATGTGCAACAGGCTTCGCCTGACCGCGGACGGAGTGTTGCTCGGGTGTCTTCGCGAAAAGAGCGGACTGAATCTGAAGTATATTTTGAGGAATGGCGCGACGGACGAGGAGGTCTCGGCTGCGTTCAGGATTGCGGTGGCGGCAAAGTCTTCGCACGGCCGGTTCGACAATCTCGGCGAAAGGCCCATGCACAAGATAGGCGGATAAAGATGAAAGATACGAGTTCGACAAAAGGGAAAGTGGTGTCTGTGAATGTGAGCGAACGGCGCGGAGTGAGAAAGACGCCCGTGGATTCGATCGAAATCCGTACTGGCTTCGGTGTCGCCGGCGACGCTCACGCAGGGAGAGACCCGGTGAGGGAAATAAGCTTGCTCGCGATGGAGAGCATTGAAAAAATGAAAGAAGCGGGCCTTGATGTCGCGCCCGGAGATTTCGGGGAAAACATAACCGTTTCAGGAATCGAGCTGTACACGCTTCCCGTGGGAACGATATTGAAGTTGGGGGAGGTGCGTATGGAGCTGACTCAAATAGGGAAAGTATGTGTTAAGAGGTGCGCCATATACTATCAGGCGGGGGATTGTGTGATGCCACGCGAAGGTATTTTCGCGAGGTCTTTGAATCAAGGGAGAATTTCGCCGGGAGACCCGTTTGAAATAGAGGAAAAGAAATAACCCACATTGGTGAAAAATCAGGATAGTCTCTTATTCGCATTTTCACTAATATGGTTTAAATGAAGGATACCGCTCAGAAACTCATCGTCAATTTCATGCCGTAGGAATTAGATATATTTTTAGACGGGTCGATTCTGTCGAGGCCCGGACGGATGAACGAACCGTTGTACCAGAATTCGACGGCGGAAACATCGGTAAGTCTGTAATTCAAATTATTCCCGAACTCATATACTCTGCCTTGAGGGATAAGTTGAGAAATGGCGTCGTTCACGCCGCTGGCGTTCGTCGCCACATCGAAAGAATCGTT
>JAKLIR010000130.1 GCA_022709505.1 bacterium
CGGCGACGAGCGCGTCCATACTCCGCGTGGTTCCCCTGCCGAGATGTTCGAGGCCGGCCTCCATATCCACCACCAGACACTGCTCGCGCGCGATAGCAAGGTGCGCAAGCAACGTCTTCATAAATGCGCTCTCGGGACACACGCATCCCTTGCCGCCTGCTTTCACCGTGCCCATTAATAGGAATTTGAGGCTGCCTCGAGCGTAACAATACTTATCCGGAATGTCGCTGACTTCGGGGTTGAGTTTGTACACGCTGCCCGGGACCGCCGGATCAGCGCCCGTTCTTTCCTGAATCAATTCCTTAAGATCAGTTATCGGTCGCGGAATATCCGCTACACTTATCCCGAGTGTCGAACCGAGGTTGGAGTCCGGGTCGGCGTCAACAGCTATCACATCCGTGCCTGCGGCTTCATAAATATGACACAACAGCGCCGCGAAAGTAGTTTTTCCGACGCCTCCTTTTCCGGTCACCGCTATTTTCATACCTTGAACTGATCAGTCTTTCCCGTTTTCGTATTTAACCCGTTTTCGTCGATATTGCGCTGAACCGGGTTAAAAGCGGATGTTTAGAACAGTCCGGTAACTTTTCCGGTGTTAACATCCACGTCGATTCGCCTGAATGCCGGATCCGAAGCCGTACCGGGCATAAGTTTGATATCCCCGGCCACCGGCACGAGAAATCCTGCTCCGGCGTATGTAAGAATGTCTCTTATCGGCAACACCCATCCTTTCGGCCGTCCCTTCAGATTCGGGTCGTGCGAAAGGCTCAAGTGCGTCTTCACCATGCAAGTCGTGAAATCTTTCAAATTCGGATCTGCTTCCATGCGTTTTACTTTGTCCTGTGCGGCCGGGGAGTACGTTACGCCGTCCGCTCCGTAAATCTCCTTCGCGATCGTTTCGATCCTTTTGCTCAAAGGGGTTTCATCTTCGTACAGGAACTTGAACCCGTTCTTTCTCGAACATGCGTCTATCACGGCGTCAGCGAGTTCGAGCGCCCCTTCTCCGCCGTATCTCCAGTGATCCGAAACCGCGAAAAGCGCGCCTGAAGCCTCGACTGCTTTTCTCACAGCTTTCAGTTCCTTTTCAGAATCGGCATGAAACTTATTCAGACACACGACAGGGGTTACTCCGGACTTTTTGACGATGTCTATGTGCGCCAGCAAATTGCACAATCCTTTTTCCAGCAGGTCCAAATTCTCGCGCATATATTCATCCGCGAGCGGCTGTCCCGGTGCGACTCGGGGGCCGCCGCCGTGCATCTTCAACGCCCTGACCGTTGCGACTATCACCGAGCAGTTCGGAGTTTTACCGCTCAAGCGGCATTTAATATTCCAAAATTTTTCGAAACCTATGTCCGCGCCGAAGCCCGATTCCGTTACGTGATATTCAGCGGTTTTCAAGGCCACGAGGTCCGCGATTATCGAGCTCTGCCCGATGGCGATGTTCGCGAACGGGCCGGCGTGCACGAGAACCGGCTGTCCTTCGAGGGTTTGCAGCAGGTTGGGATTAAGCGCCTTTACCATCCACGCCGTCATCGCACCGTCAACTTCGAGGTCGTGCGTCGTAACGGGTCGTCCGCTCTTGTCCCGGGCGACGATGATCTTTCCTATTCTTTCCCGCATATCCTTGAGGCTCTTCGATATCGCGAGTATCGCCATTATCTCCGAACTTTCAGAGATGACGAAGCCGCTCTCCATCATGAAGCCGTCCATTTTTCCGCCGATGCCGAGAATGATGTTCCGCAAGGCATGACCGCAGAAATCGAGCACCCATTTCATCTCGACGTTTCTCGGATCGATATCGAGACGGCGCAATTTTTTCTTCGCGAGCGTCTCGTCGTCATAGTTGAACTCGTGCTGGATTCTCGATGTAAGCGCGACCATGGCGAGATTGTGCGCATGCTGAACGCAATCCACATCGCCGTTCAAACCGAGAGAGAACGGAGCGAGCGGAAGACATTGGGAAAGACCGCCGCCGGCAGCGCTCCCCTTTATGTTGAACGTCGGTCCCGCCGAGGGCTGCCTTATCGCTCCCGTGGATTTTTTCCCGCGTTTCGCAAGGCCGGCGATCAACCCCATCGTGGTAGTCGTCTTCCCTTCGCCGAGAGGCGTGGGGGTTATCGCGGTGACCGATATGTATTTGCCGTCCTCTTTATCCTTCAATCTTTCCATCACAGGAATGAAATCGATTTTTCCGAGCGTCCTGCCGATCGGAATCAGTTCATCTTTTTCTATCCCGAGTTCCTCGGCGAGACTCCAAACGTTCTTCAGATATTTCCCTCTCTCTTGCGCAATCTCCCAATCCTTCATCCTTGTCGGATCAAGTTCCCTGAGATTCATCCTTTCCACCTCACCCCTGCGCTACCCGCGCCGATTTTGCTTCTCCCCGGATTCTGCAACAGCAAGTTGACTCCGGTTCAATTTCATTATATTTCATTACTTTGAATAAAACACCTTTCATCGCCCGCCGGCCGTAAGGATCCGGAATAAAAGAATAAGGCCGCTTCTGTCATGAAGACGGCCTTATTATCCTTTGTTGTTTACGCCGGACGCCGCCCGGCGCGGAGCCTCATCCGTTATTCACCAAGTATTTTCGACGTATCCACATTTTCTTTTATCAGATTTTCAAGAAAAGCCACCTTTTCGGCGTCCTCAGCGGTAAGCAGCGGCTCGAGCCGTTCCACCTGCATGGTGGTGTAATACGTATCCCACGGCACGAGAAGCAACGGGACGTTCGCTCCCTCCGCTTTAGATATTATGTTCGCGGGTGGGAGTATGTTGTTTGTGAGCACGATGCAGGAAGTGTCGCTTTCAAGAGCCGCGAGCACCATGTCGCTCCTGTCTCCGCCGGTTATGATAAGTTTGCCTTCCTTTTCGAAAAGCGGGTCTTGAAGCGCGGAAGAAACAGACATCGCGCCCACGAAAACGTTCTTCACAACCTTGTCCAGCCCGCCCTCGCCCGAAATCACGCGGGCGAACATTCTGTCAACAAGCAGCCTCACCGAAATATGAGTCAACTCCGGTCTGTGCGGAATGATTCCGAGAATATCGACGCCGGCCTTCTTGATTGTGTCCAGATGCGTGGCTTTGAAGTCCTCCACGTCCCTGATATTGTTGATGATTATTCCCTCGAACTTGAGTTTCGTGCTGTCGATGTATTCCTTCACGAAAACTATGTCGTCGAGAACCGAGTATTCATCGCCGCCCACCACGAGGACGAGTCCGGCGTCAAGATACCGCAAAACCGAAAGTGAATCGAGATGGACCGAAGCGCCGTACTTGATATCGCTTCCGCCTTCGACGAACAGGACTTTCTTATCCTTGCTGACCTCGCCGGCTTTTTCGATTACTTTCTCTTTTATCGATTTTTCATCGTAGATGAATCTCAATTTTGCATGTTCGAAACCGATGCTCATTTCCTCGGGACTTTCCTTGATGTCGAATATTTTCGCCATCAGCGCGGCGTCGTAGTCCCACAGTCTTTTCTTCCTGTACAAGAGCCGGTCGCCGAACGGTTTTACATAGGCGAAATCTCCTTTTGAAGCCTTTGCAAGGCCCACGATCAGACTCGTCTTCCCGGCACTTTTGTGTGTGGATGCAACAACAATTTTTTTCATTATATCGCCTCTTCGGGTTTGGAGAGAAGTATTCGCGCGTCCAGAGCCTTGACACCTTCTCCCTCATCATAAGCTATCAGGGGATTGATTTCAATGTCGGTAATCTCCCTGAAGTTTTCGAGAATCGCTCCAACTTTCAGCACCACTTCCACTACCTTCCTAATATCCTTCTTCCCTTCTCCCCTGACACCGAGAAGCAGGGGATAAGAGCGGATTTCGCTTATCATCCCCATGACCTCCCTTGAACTGAGAGGGAACGCCCTGAAAGCAACATCTTTCATCACTTCAACATAAATACCGCCGAGTCCGAACATAACCACCGGGCCGAAAGATTTGTCCGTCCGCGCGCCGATTATCGTCTCCGTCCCGCGCCCGACCATTTCAGCAACTTCGACGCCCTCGATGTGAGCATTCGGAGCGCGCCCGCGGCAGTTGTGCATGATCGCTTCGTACGCATCCATCACTTCATTCTTGTTCTGGAGGTCCAGCGCCACTCCTCCGAAATCGCTCTTGTGAACGATGTCCTTGGACACCACCTTCATGACTACCGGATATCCTATCCTTTCAGATAGATATACGGCTTCGTTAAGGTTGTGAGCCACACCGCCTTGCGGCATCGGTATGTCCGCCGCGCGCATGACTTCCGCCGCTTCGTACGCAAGCAGGAACTGTCTATTGTCCTTCCTCACGTTGCGAATTACCGCAGCGATCGCTTCCTTGTTTATCGTCACTTCTCTGACAACCGCGGCGGATTCCTTGTCCTTCATGTTCCTGTAATTCGAATACATTGCACCGAGGCAGGAAACAGCTTCATACACATCGAAGAATATCGGTGAATCAGTGCTCTTGAGATCCGAGATGCACCTATCTATTTTCTCTCCGCCGAAGAATGAGAATATCACGGGTTTTTTCGTCTGGCTGATCGGAGTCATTCTCTCCACGAGCCCGGGCAGCTTCTCAGAATCGAAAACAGCGGTCTCGCAACCGAGGCAAATAATCGAATGTATCTCTTCTTTGTTCACAGCGGCGTTAAGCGCGTACTCGTAATCCTGAATCGTCGCCTGTCCGGTTATGTCTATCGGGTTTTTCACGGAGCCGAACTCGGGTACTACTTCGGAGAAAATGTTCTTCATCGTCTGCACGTCATCATACAGCGAAACGTTGTATTTCTCGCAAGCGTCCGCCGCCAGAACCCCCATGCCGCCGCCGTTCGTGATTATGACGGTGTTCTCGCCTTTCGGAGCTTTCGTCGTCGCGAGGAATTTGCACCAGTTCAGGGCTTCTCTCATGCTCTCGGCGCGGATCACTCCGCACTGTTTCATGATATCGTCGAATATCTCGTCCGCTCCCGCGAGCGATCCCGTGTGCGAAGCCGCCGCGACCGCGCCCCTTTTGGACCGGCCTGACTTTATTACTACTATGGGTTTTTTCTTTGTTGCTTCTTTCAGGCGGCCGACGAGCTTTTCTCCGTTTTTTACCCCTTCCACATACATCAGAATTACTTTGGTGTTCACATCCGAAACGAGATAATCGAGAAGGTCCGTCTCGTCTATGTCGGATTTATTCCCCACCGAAACTATTGCGGACAGCCCGATGTTCTCCGTCTTCGCCTTCCCCATCATTGCGATCCCGAGCGCGCCGCTTTGCGTTACTATCGCGACGCTGCCCACCTTGAAATCCTTGGGGCCGAATGTGGCGTTCATCGATGATACCGATGAGTAAATTCCGAATATATTGGGACCGAGAACCCTCATTCCGTGTTCCCGTGAGAATCTGACTATCTTGAGCTCTTCCTCGAGATTGCCGATCTCTGAAAATCCGGATGTGACTATCGACAAATACTTGGCGTTCTTAGCGGCGCATTCCTTGACACATTCAAACGTCTGTTTCGCCGGTATGGATATGCACACAAGGTCCACATCGCCTTCTATCTCCGCCAAGCTTTTGTACATCTTCAAACCGAGAACTTCACCGCCGCCGGGATTCACGGGATATATCTTTCCAGCATAATTCCCGGATACGATGTTATCCACAATCTTAAATCCGATTTTCGCCTTATTGCTTGAAGCTCCGACTATTGCGATGGATCTTGGTTCGAAGAGGTATCTTACATCAGGATCATTGGTCGTATTCACTGAAAATCACCCGAGTTAGCAGACTTGTTCTGCTCCCCATCCCCGCCGTATTATTTAGATGCCGATGCGACCCTTTTTCATACTTATAAGGTCAATTATATCACTATTTAGTATAGTGAATACGCGAGTAATCTCAATAGGAATGTTGATTTTGCTTCAAACCTCTCTTCCAATCGATTGAAACTGTCAATTTATTTCAATTACATTTAATATAGATAAAAGAATGTCGGATGTTCAGGTTAAGAGGAATCTGAATATTAAAATGATCGTTAATATTGCAAAAACATCCGATATTGCAAGAAACATCGGATTCAAAGCGGATATTCTCGCCCTCTCATTGGATTTCGTTGTCGAGTGAAGCAGGAATCCGTTTCCCGTTCCCCAAAGGGCGGCGACGATCACTGTCAATGAGCCGAACAAAAAAGCTGACGGATCCGGGTCGAGAAGCATGAACGCGATTCCTGTAGCTACTGCAAACAAGACGGCGGCGGCCATTCCTATCTGGAACTGTCTTCTTTTAACATCAGCGCCCGTGAATTTCGCGAGGTGCCTTTTCTGAAGCAGGATCAGAGAGTGTTTTGCATATAGCCGTGAAACGGGGATCGCGATTATAGCCGCGCATATCAACGGCGCCGTATTCTTCATGTCCAGAGCCGATAACACTATGGCGACTACCGCCGCTGTAAAAAGAGAAGCGGCCATTATAACGATCATCCAGCTCGTTTTCACGATGAAAATCCCTGCGGATATTTCATCTCCCCATTTCGGAAGTTTCGGCATCCCGGCCGATATGTCCATCCGCTCTTCCTTTTCCGAGTCGAGCAGTTTGTATGCGCCTCTTGAAGTTATCGCCCCGATCAGCCTGTTCTCGGAGTCCGTCACCGGCGCGGATTCAAGGCCGTAATGCACAAGCGTTCTCGCTGCGACCACGGGTTCCTCGTTCTCATCGAAACGCAGTTGGCATTCCTTCGCGAAATTTCCTATTTCACCCGCGGGATCACCGGCGTGCAGCAGTTGATGCAGATCCACCGAGCCTGTCAGCCTTCCGTTCGAATCAGTCACGTAAATCTGGTTCGGCCGGTCTGACGAATGCTTCAACTCGCGCATTATCTTGAGTGTTTCCGCTATCGACAAACCTTCTGTTATACTCATGAAATCATTCGTTATCAGTTTCTTCAGGCCGCGTCCGCCGCCGGTTTTCACTCCGGCTTCGATTTTTCGCCTCGATTCCTCGGAGAGTGTCCCTATGATCTCAGATTGCCTCTGCTTCGAGATTCCTTCGAACATCGCGTTCGCGGCTTCCGACGACATATCTTCGATTGCAAAATCCACCCTTTTCGGCGGTAGGGTTTTGAGTATCCTTAACCGTTGTTTCCTGTCTCCCTCAAGAAATTTGAATAGTTCTATAATCTGTTCGTTGTCGAGAGCTTCGAGGAATTCTACTGTTTCCCTATCGGTTAGGAGTCTTACTACAGCGCATAATTTCGCCGGATGAAGTAACGAAAGAGCGTCTCTAAGCAGGTGAGGTTGTCCTTCTCGTATGAATTCGAGGAGTTCTCGTTTCTTATCTTGTATTCCGTTAGCTTTTTCCATCGAGATATTCGATTCGTTTCTGCCTCGAGCCGCTGTTTTTTTAGAACCTTTTCGGTTATTCGTGCTACGTAATCTTTATTTTCGTCTCACTCCAAGGTGTCCATAAAATGAATAAACCACGCGTCTCATTGTAAGGTTTACCCTTCATTGAAACTCGTGGTTTGCTCTTTATTAGTTTCGCTTTTCCGCCCGTTATCTGTAACGGAGCGTTAATTTCCCGGGAGCCACGACGTACTTCAGACGAAGCTCGATCGGCTTTCTCCACGTGGTCGGAGATGAAGCTTCTCCGGTCCTCTGGAGGTCGAGATATAGTGTTCCGAGATTGTTGAGAGCTTCCGTGAACGACGGATCGATTTCGAGCGCTTTCTTGTATGAATAAGCGGCCTGATCGAACAACCCGATGTTCGTGTACATGACACCGAGATTGTAATGTATCGACGCTTCCTGTCCATTCAGACTTCTTGCGGTTTCCCATTCCTTAATCGCCGCGTGATACATGCCTCTCTGTGCATAAATTATTCCGAGGTTCGTGTGCGCTTTGAGATAGTACGGGTTTCTCCGCACAGAGGTTTTCCACGCGTTGATGGCTTCGTCTATCATTCCCTTTTGCGCGTAAGCCACACCGAGGTTGTTGTAATCGTGCTCATCCCCGTTGCTGATTGCAATGACCTGTTTCCATTCGCGTATCGAGGAATCGTAATCGCCTTTGATCAGGAAATTGACGCCGAGGCTGAAATGCGTCGGTAGAAAATCCGG
>JAKLIR010000131.1 GCA_022709505.1 bacterium
AAATGACGCATACTGATAAAATGATACGTTTCATGGGAGACTCCTTTGCATGTTCGACTTAATGTAACGATTATTCATCTTAGAAATACGACACCGGCAAACATCTCTCGGCCCCATGCGGAAGGTTCCGCTTTGCGGAATGTTTCGTGTGCCGATGCGGCGTATTTTCACAAACGAAAACGGATGTAACCGCCGCGATGCTGATAATACTTGTTTCTATTTATCGCCGCTTGTTTTCGCGAGCTTCTTAATGTGATCCGGCGAAAGCGCATAATTCCAAATCACAATTTTGTCCAAGTCGCCTTTGAAGAAATCGCTCTTGGCTGCGCTGGTGCTCTTCGCGCCGATGTGGAGCGAGTCCGCCGTTGAAGCTATTTTGCCGGTCGCTTCGGTTTTGCCCATCAGAGCTCCGCCGACATACAGCTTCATCACTGCGCCGTCGTATGTCGCCGCGATATGGTGCCATACGCCGGGGGTCGGCACCGGTCCGGTGACCTCGCCGACTCCGGTGATTTCGAACGCCAGTCTGTCGCCGTCCTTGAACAGCCTGTACTGATCGTCGGCGTCTCCCTTTTGCAGAATCCTGCGATTGCCGATCCAGTCGTCGGCTTTGATCCAAGCTGAAACAGTTATCGCGGAATCCGGATTAAGCTCGGGACGGTCGCCGAAATTCAGGCATTGGGAATCTCCGGAAAGATGTAGCGCGGCGCCGAACTTGCCGGTCTGAATACTCGGCTTGCCCTGCATTGTATAATCTCTTTCTGTTGGGATCACGCCGAGAGAAATGGAATTGTCTTTGCTCGTGAATTTAAGGTCGAACACGGGCGGAGTGATGGAGAATTTAATGGATTCCCGCGATGTCATGGCGTTCGCGGCGGGTGAAGCGTCACGCACGCCGGACAGCTTCAAAACATATTTACCGCCGAGCGTCGGAGCTTCGTTTGTTTTCACGGCGGCCTTCATGCCGTCCGGGCTGAGAGAGACCGATTCAACTCCGAGATCAGGATCGAGCCCGTAGGCTTCGGTTTTCACGGCGGACGCTTTTTCAACGGGTTCCGAGAATTTGACAATCAGCGACTGAGTGCCGTCATACGCGTAAACCGAATCCACGTGCGGCGCCTCTGAGTCAGCGACCGAGAAAAACGCATTTGCAAGCGGGCTTGCCGCTCCGCCGGAATCAAAGGAGCGTGCGCGGACTTTAGTATTTTTGTGAATCCAGAAAGGGCCCGCGTAAAGCGCGGATTTCGCCGTAGGCTCGCTTCCGTCCGTCGTGAAGCGTATTTCACCGCGGCCGGCGTACCAAGGTTTACGGATGCTTACAAGGACGGAATCCTTGAATTTCCCTTCGATGGGCTCGATGAGAGGCGGCTCGGAAGGTTTTTTGAAATCGTCGTATAAGAACTGCGTCGGCGCGGCTTCGTCGTTCTCGTTGTAAGCGGCCGTTATTGCGAAAACCCTGATTCGCGGATCGTCGGGAAGAATAATGCTTTTTGCCCCGGCGGGTAGTGCAATTCCGTATTTGAAAATATAACTGTAATTGTACGCCGTGTTTTCGCCGATTTTGCTGTGTAGATGTGATGCGTACCATGCTATCTTATCACGTTTTATAAACGCAGGTTTAAGTCCGTAAATTTCCCTGTCGTTTTTCCATATACGGTTATCCCATTGGCCGATGTAGCCCGTCCATTCCCGAATATTCAGCGCCGTCTTGCCGCCTCCGGTTTTGAAAACACCCCGCACATCGCCGCCGGTCGCCGAGGCAAGCAGATACAATCTGTTATGCTTTCCGCCGGGGAGTTTTATTGTCTGCCCCTTGCAGGAGAGGGCTTTCCCGTCCGCCCCGAGATTGAAAACGATGTCATCGACCGTAATGCTCGACGGAATCATCTCCGCGGGATAGGAGTTTCCTTTTCCGTCGAAGCCCACGGATATTCTTTCGCCGTCCGTGCTCGCCGTGGCAGTGTCGGGAGAAATAACAACCGGTGTCGATACCGGTTTCTTTTCCGTCTGCTTCGCCGCGGCGAGTTTGATCGCGAATGTTTTCGGCGCGAAACCTCCGGTGTCGAAAACGAGTGAGCCGTTTTCGATGGTCGCATTGCCGATTTCTTGCTCCTGCCCGTTAACTTCGCGGGCGGATATGATTGGGGCGGCGAATGAAACTTTCACGCCGTCGGCGCTCTTTCCGACCAACTCTTGAAGACGGACGATTATTTCATCGCCGTCCTCTGCTTTTTTCAGCGCACTTACTCCGACTTGCGCGGAGCTGACTTTCAGGAATGAAAAAGATTTGCCGAGAACGCCCTTGTGCGCTGGCGCCGTGAATGTGACGAGAGGCTGGTTAAGCCGCGCGCCACGCCATGTGATCCCGCTTTCGCGCCAGTCGTTTTTATGTCCGGCTATCGCGTATAAAATGTTATGGCGGCCGAGGTCCTGAGTCGCCTGATCCTGATAATCCCTGCACTTCGGCGTGCGAACGAGAGTGAGGCGGACCGTGTTGTCGTCGGGTTTGTCCGAGCCGAACTTCGAGTCTTCGAGCACCGCTGCGCCGAAACCGCCTCCGGCGTCCGTTAGATCGAACCATTGCCGCGAGGGGACTTCGTACTTACCGGAATCGTTGTTCGGCCTCTCGATGACTCCCATACCGAGGTTGTATGAGGCCATACGATTCGTAGCGGCCATCGGGAACGAAACTTTCAAACAAGCGCCCTGCGTGCGCCAATCGAGAGCGTTGTCGAATTCGAGTCGATCGCCCGCGCCGCCCGCGGAGAGTCTGATGTTCTGCACGTATGTCGAGCCCTTGTACACCCGTGTCACTTCGATCGAGACGCGCGCCGGCCCGTTTTCAGCGATTCGAACCTTGGCCGGGCCGTGAACGTAATCGAGAGGCGGAAGGGATCTGTCATCCCAATCCACGTTCCACGCGGGGTATTCCCTCGGCGAATCTTCGAGGAACACGAACTGCGCCGGACCCGAAAGAAGTTCGCGGCCCGTCGTCTTATCGAATATGCTTGCTACGTCGCCGTTTCCGTCGAGCCTCACACGGTACGCTTTGTTTTCGAGGCCTTTCTCAGTGACTTTGAGGCCGGTGGCCATCGAGCAGGGTTTGTCTGATTTACTCACGTCGTAAACGGCGAATCCGACGGAGGGCGCTTTAGCGAGAAATGCGATTTCGAACGCGCCTCCGTTTTTATTGATAATCTGAGATGGAACTTCTTTTCCGTCCGGTGCGTAAACGCGAACCGCCGCCGGAGCGGCGCCTGCAAAATTAATCTTAGCTTTCGCGATGTCTTCCCTTGCGATTGCGAGAGGATTGTAAACAATAACGGGAATGCCTTTCACCTGCGTGTCGAGCATCCTCGCCGTCGCTCCGGCAGCATTTTCAAACACGCTTGCCGAGCTATTCATCGCGATCACTTCATCGTTCCAAGAGAACTCGTAAGCCTTGGGCACCGCGGTCCCCGGAAGGATGTCATGCATCTGGTTGCCGAGTATGAGGTTCCATGTTTTCGTAAGTCTGTCGAGCTGGTAATCCGCGCCGCCGAGCCAGTCGGCTATGACGGAAGCGCGTTCCGCGTTGTCGATCAGCAACTCATTTTTCCGGTTCCAGCGCTTCATGTAGGCTTGAGACGTGAGCGATCCGGCGGAATGTTCCCTAAGCAGAAGGTCTCCCTTGTACCGTGGAAGTCTTGCATAGTCGGTGGGGGTGATATCCCTGAAAATACGGTCCGATGAATCGGACGCGACGCAGACCGGCCCGTTGCCGTTGACGCTTTTCTCAATCCATATCACTGAGCCTTCGGTCGGCGAGCCGCCGATGTCGCCCGTTCCGTAGTATTTGAAGTCGGCGTAAAAACCGGACTTCGCGCCGGTGTCCTCGATCCTCTTCAACCATCCGAGATCATTGCTCAAGTCGTCGCTGACCTTGCTGCTGTAGCCGCCCGGATTGAGTGCGACGGCGACGCTGTTGCCGTCGGGCCCTTCCCACACCCCGACGTTGAACGGTATGCCGATCGGCGAGCCCCACGTGAGTTTCTGTGTGGAGAAACCCTTCAGTCCGGCGTGAGCGAGAGCCGATGGCAGCGATGCCGCGAAACCGAAGCAGTCGGGCAGCATGTAATCGACGCTCGTCTTCCCGAATTCCTTATTGAACCAATGATTGCCGTACAGAACATGTCTTATCACGGACTCCGGCGCCGGCACGTTCGCATCGTTCTCATCGACCGAACTGCCGGATATAAACCATCTTCCCTTGGCGATATAATCTTTGACCCGTTCGTAGTCTTTGGGATAATACTCCTTCATCATCGCGTATCTTCGCACGCCGGTGAAATTGAATCTATAGTCGGGATATTTATCCAACAGATCGAAATTGAAGTGCATCGTGTTCGGAATGTACTGGTTTATGGAATCCTGATACGTCCAGCGCCACTGGGTGTCCAGATGCGCGTAGCCGACAACGTATAAAACCTTGTCCTTATGCGGATCGCATTTTCGCGGATTGGGGCTGTCCGCGGCCTTAAGGCTGACAACCGGCAGCAAAAGAAAAAGTATCGCCGCCGCCGTCCTTACCGCAAATGATTTTCTCGAAACGGGAGTTCGTTTGCTTGCCATGTCTGACACCTCGCATAAAGGTTTGGGCTTTATTGATTATTCCTGAACGTGCGTGGTTTTGCAACCCGGACATTCGTACTACTATGTTAATAAAGCCGCGATATCGAGGGTGTAGTTGTTCGGGGAATAACAAGCGTGTTAATCGTTTCATGAAGTCGAGCAGAAAAGCGTGAAGCGAAGCCGAGGTAAACTCACACGCGGTTCGTTTCCAGCACTATTACACTCGAACCGGAATCCGGCGCGCACCGGGGGATATCTATCCGAAGCTTATCAATGGACTTTTTGAAATTGAGCGGCCGTCGCGCCGGATCGGAGAGCAGATAAGCATTATAGATATCCTCATTAATGCCGGAGACGACGAGATCGCTTGCCGGCCAATCGAAAATATGTAAAAATATTTTTCCTTGCTTTCTGGTGGTGCGGCCCCATGATGGTTTGTTCAGCGGTCCGCCGACAGCGCCGTAAATGCTATCGCCGTTATTTTTCATCCAGTTCCCGATCTCCGAAAGAATCTCGACGCTCTTTTCCGGGAACACCCCATCGCCGGTGGGCCCGACATTCAGAAGGAAATTCCCGTTCCGGCTTGCTATCTCGACCAGCTTCCGGATCAGGCTCCCGCTCGACTTCCAGTTGTCATCGTTTTCCTTGTAACCGAACGTGTCGTTCATCGTCATGTTCGTCTCCCAATCGCGTGGTGGAATGTGCTCGGGAATGAACTGTTCCGGAGTCTCGAAGTCGCCGCAGGTCGTGTTCATCGTGAACGGCGCGGCCCACGGAACCATGCAGAGGATCGGGCGTTTTCCCACTCTGTTGTTTATTATCACGTTCGGCTGGAGAGACCTGCAAAAGGACTCCAATTCTGCGCCGAGTTTCATGTTCCATTGAGGCATCCATTCACCGTCGAAGAAGAGCTCGCATATAGGCCCGTAACAGGTCAGAAGTTCTTCGAGCTGCCCTTTCATGAAATCCAGATATTTCCTGAATTTCGGAGTCACGGCGAAGATAAACGAGTAGCCGGCGTGCAGCCAGTCGAGTTGGGAATAGTACAAGCCGAAACGCATTCCGTTATCCTTGCATGCGTCCGCGAGTTCTTTTATCACATCCCGCTTGAAAGGTGTTGCATCCACCATGTTGTATTTCGACAGCTTCGTATGGAAAAGGCTGAAACCGTCGTGATGCTTGGCTGTGACAACTATGTATTTCATGCCGGCTTTTTTTGCGATGCCAACCCATTCACCCGCGTCGAATTTAACAGGATTGAATCTGTCGGCTAACTTTGCATATTGTCTCTGCGGGATCTGGCCGTTGTGCATTATCCACTCGCCGTAGTGCGGGATCGGAATACCGTTCCACTTGCCCGCCGCCACTGAGTACAGGCCCCAGTGAATGAACATTCCGAATCGAGCCTCGCGCCACCATGCCATGCGCTCGTCCCGCGCTTCCCGTGACTCGCCGGTGACTTCATACAAGTCCTTGGCGAGCAGGTTGTAAAATGGAAGCCGGGAATTAATTTCAACGAGAATGTCTTTTACATCCATGGCGACTCCTGTCTTTCGTCCGGATTTTTCACCAGAAAAACCCGGGAAATCGTAAAAAGAGCGATCTATTGCGTTGCATCATCGACTCGAACTCGGTCACATACGAAAAAGTATGCTCCCTCATTCTCGCTCGATGCGCCTTGTATCTCATCTCTTTTTCCGATTTCAACCCACATTGGTGAAAAATGTGGGTTCGTCCGGATCGGTCTTTGGTGAAAAACCGGGTTGATTATAGGCGCCGGTCGCGGAAGATGGGAATAATAATAGCGAGCAGCCGAAATGGCGCTTCACTTCTTGAGCGTGAATGAATCGAACAACTCTCCCGTCGCCGTGAAAGATTCGTATCGAAGCGTATCCTTGCCGATGGTTATGACTTGAAACAATTGTTTCTTAGTCCCCATTTTCGCCATCAGGCTTTCGAAGCGTTTATTCGGATCGTACTGTTTCGGGCCGGAGACGGATACCGTATAAACCGTACCCGGTTTATCGTCCGGCTGCTTGACCCCGTTGAGAAGCTTGTACGTGCGGCCGTATGTATGGTCGTGTCCTTGTAAAACGAGATCGACTGCATATTTATCGAAGATTTTTATGAAGAGGCTTCTGTTGTACGGGTTGTCTCTGTCTTCACCGGTCGAATAGAAAGGCTGGTGTATTCCGACGATCGTCCAGCGTTGCGGGTTTTTGGAGAGGACCTTTTTCAACCACTTAGCCTGTTCCTCGATTTTTTCGGTGCCGTTCAGCATCACGATTCTCACGTCTTGATAGTCGAGATAATAGGCGGATTCCTCGAGTCCGGCGGGGCCGTTTTGGGGTAGCGTGAACTGCGGCCGCCATAGGCGGGACAATCCCTTCTGCTCAAGATTGATCGGCTTGTTCGCTTGCAAGGAGGGCGCCCCCGGCCTTTTTTTGTACTCGTGGTTTCCGGGCGTGAGGATGAAAGGCGTTACTCGCGGCGCCCAGCCTAATGCGCTGAAAAACTCGCCCCATTCGTTGTCGTATTCGCCGTTGTTCACAGTATCTCCCACGAAGAACCAGAATGCCGCGTCGGGGGCCTTCTTATAACTCATCCGAAAAACTCTCGAACACTTCGATTCCAGCTCGACCTGCGGATCGCCGAAATACACGAATTTGAGCGGCGCCGCGGCATCGGAAGCGGTTTTGAACTGATTCCATTCGCTCCAAATATCCTTGCTCCCCACTCTATAAGCGTATAGCGTGTTCGGTTTGAGGTCTTTGAAAACGACTGAATGGTAATACGCGGTTTTTACATCATCCACACTGACAGGTTCGGTTTCAGCGTCGAGGGTTGAAACGTTGTTATCCGTATCAAGATAGTCCGTGGCGAGCATGATCTGAGCCTGAGAGTCTTTCACATCATCATCGGTCCGCCATGTCACCGCCTGACTCACGGCGGGATTCTCGGTAAGGTTCAAAATGATTCTGTCCGGTGTCCTGCCGCTCTGTGAGGCGGCGGTCATGCAGCCGCATCCGGCCATTGCGAAAATAATAAGAATCAACGTTTTATTGAAACGGCTTCTCGAATTTATCCGCATGGATGTTCTTGCTCCTCTCATGTAATATCGACTTGACGCATCACCGGCGACAACCGCATCTATGTATATCACATCTAATTGCGCGAGCTTGATGTGAATGTTGATGAGTGCGGCCCGGGTGCATCGTGTTCGCGCCTTCTTTCTTTATCGCTCGAATGTTATTTAACGATTTCGAATGTATCTATCAGTTTTCCGTCCGTGTCGATGGCATTGAAGCTGAGTGTTTTTCCGTTAATGCTTATCAGGCTGAAATGGTGGACGAATTTGTACATCTCCATCTGCGGCCAATCTTTATATTTCGTGTCGTCGAGCCCGCCCGCCGCGCCGCCGGTGATGATGTAGTGAGGACCGCCCGGCCGGGGCCATTGGCCGCGTTCGTATGCGTGCGTGTGTCC
>JAKLIR010000132.1 GCA_022709505.1 bacterium
CACCCACCTCATCCAGTTTTTCGAAGTCAGCGGGCGGTTCGGACAATTTCGGCGCGGGCGCTTCTTCCTTCGCGGCGTCCTCGTCCGTGATGACCGCGATGCGCCCGGCGTCGATCTGCTTCTGAATCTCCGGCGTAATTTCCGGCACATCCGCGACCGCGCCACCCTGAAGACGAAGTTTCGCCGCGGGAATGTGCAGAATGCCGGGTGTGAGATTTCTGATCCTGACCATGCGTTCCTCCTCCGCTTACGGCTGGATGACGACTTTTGCGACGATGTCCGGGCGGGTTACGCCCATGCCGAGTTCGCTCCAGATGAGCCAGCCGGTCTTGAATTTCAGCTTCTTGTCGATGGCTTCCGCGGTGAGCGGCTCGCGCACGGGCATTTTGCCGATTTCCTCGTCCGGAATAATGAGAATCTCGTTGACGTCCGCCGCCGAGGTGAGCAGCACGTTCGCGCCGCCGTACACCTTGATGATGCCCTTCTGGCGCAGTTCGAGCTGGGTGACCGGGTCGAGGTCCCACGAGCGCATCTCGTTGAAGCGTTTTCCGCGAAGCACGATGTACTTCACGGTCAGTTCCTTGTCTTCGAGAATGCTGATGGCGTCGTTGAGGCTGTCCTCGGTCAGAATCCCGCCGGTGATCGTGACGGTGTTCTCGGCGGGCACGGCTGTGGAGATGACGGTGATCGTGCGTTTGTCGATCTCCTTTCGGATTTCATCCGAAGACGCCGTCTGGATGTCCGTGAGAGCGCCGATGTTGCCGTGCTTGAGGATGCTGATGTCGACCATCGGTGCGCTGTGGATGCGGTGCGTAGGGATTTCGATCTCGTCTTTGCCGATCTCTATCTCGCGCGCTTCGCCGTCCTTCGATACCCAGTAGGCTTTCAGGCGAGGGCGTTTCTGGTACACGGGCCGCTCGCCCTTGGGCAGGTTGTGCTTCGTGAGCAAAAGCGAGGTGATTTCCTTGCGCGCTATGTCCGACTCGATGGGCGCGGCGATTGCGGCCGCGAGAGCCCGCATTCCCTCGGGCGACTCCAGCGCCCGGCGCATCAGTACGCCCATCTTTTCCATGAACTCCTGCGAGTCCGTTTTGACCTTTTTCGTTTCCATGCTGGATGTGACCTCCCTCCTTGTGGGTTTAAATCAGCAGCTTGAATTTCAGAATGCCGCCGGATACGCTGATCGCTTGGGCGACCCTGTTTGTGTTGGTTGCGCCGCCGACCAGTCTGCCGGTGTTGTCGATCTTCAGAAGCTCGTTCGGGTTGACAGTGCCGCTGAACTGATCGGTCTCGTACACGCCGCCGTTGCACCAGATAGCGGGCATTTCACCGTCGGCGTAATCCTTCATCAGCAACCCGAAAGACTGCGTTCCGGCGTCCGTGTTCACTGAGAAAGTGTCGTCGCCGACCGCCTTCACGAACTGCCCCATGCTCCCCGCGCCCTGCATGTATCCATCGCCATAAGCAAGGCCGGGGTGATTCGCGTTCAGATATCCCATTGGGTATACCTCCATTCCTTTCTGTTTTTAGTTGGCCGCGCCCACGCGGTCGTTGTAGGCCGCCATGAAGCCGGATTTGAGACTCTCCTCGAGGGACGATTCCTCTCCGTCCTGTACGTCGGCGGGCCGCACGCTCGCGTCCGCGTTCATGCCGCCGCCCGTTTCGGCTTTCGACTTTTTCGGCGGTTGCTTTTTGTCCTTCTCGTTCTTCTTGGCCTCGTCCTCCGGTGTCTCGTCGGAGTTCGGATCAGCTTTCGGGTCTTTCTTCTTGATGCGCTTGACCGCCGCCTCGGTTGCCGCGAAAGCATCGTCGCCGAGCCCGGCGATCCGTTTCATCTCACTTTCGCGGTCTTCATCGCCGTCGAATTCGACGCCCCGGTTCTCCATCTCCTTGACGAGTTTTTCCGCGCGGGTCCGTCGCGCTGCCGCCGCCTGTTCCTCGCGCAGCTTGTCCAGTTCCTTCTGAACCTCGTCGAGCTGGGCCTTCAGGTCCTTGTTCTCCTTCTCGAGTTCCTTGACTCGGGCGTCATTGCCACCGCCGCCACCGGGCGTGTTTTTCTTCGCCGCCTCGGTTTCATCGGTTTCGGGATTCTTGTTTTCTCCGTCCATACCGTGGTTTCCTCCTTCATTTGAATGTTTTTCCGCGACCTGCTTTATTTTTGCGTTCTCGTCGGCGCCCTTGCGGTCCAGCAGGCCGAGGCCCGTAAAGGTGATGCCGTGGAGAATTTCGTAAACGGGTTGCCCCTTGAATTCACCTCCCTTGTATTTCTTCAGATGGATGCAATAGTCCGCCTTGGTGCGCACGCGCTTGCCGCAGATCGAGCATTCGCCTTCCTCGTAATCGCACTCCATCGAAACCTGAGTGATGATGCCTTTCTTGATCAGCTTGTATGCGAGGCGCGAGTTGATGTTGTCATTCGTGTAAAGCTCTCCAACGCATTCCACCCACGCTTTTTCGGCTTCCTGGACAAAATCGCTCGCAATAACCCCGCCCACGATGTCCGTGAAGTCCTGCGAGTGCTTGAGGTCTATCTTTTTATTTATCGCCGTCTGGTGCCGCGCGGAGAGTTCCTCGACCGTGAAGTAATCGCCGTTCTTGTTCGGACCCGCGTGCGTGAGAATGAAACTGAATTCCTTATCGCCCGCGACGTTATTGTCTGAAAGGCTGATCCCCTCTGCGGCAAGCAGTTTCATGACGTCGAGCCGGATGTCGCCGATGACAGTGGTGTGGTTTTCGCAGGGGGTCAAATTGGACGCCGCCGCGGCGCTCGATTGCTCGATTTTTTCTTGTACCTGTTTTTTCAGGCCGTCCGGCAGGGTTTCATCAATTGAATTGGGGATGTAAGAAAAAACGAGATTCCGGTCGAGCGCCAGTTGGTGGAGACGCGTGTGTTCCGTCACGACCTGATCGCGGGTCCAAGTGGTGGTCTCGTTCTTTCCCTCCGAATCCCATCCGGCGGCGTACCAGCGGTGAAGAATGGAATGCCCCAGCGTAAGTTGCGAATTCTTCTGTGTCTTCATCTTGAAATCGGAATCGGCAATCGCGTCGAGGATATCGTCGTCTTCGCGCTCGGCCTTTGCCGCGCCAGCGGATGTCTTCTTTCCTATGAAAAGAAGCTCGTTCGCGTATTTGCCGCCAGCGTCGGATTCCTTCTTGACGATGTTGTATTCCACGGCGATCCGCTTCACCTTTACGTCGCCGAAGGAGCCGGAAACCATCTCTTTCATTTCCTTTTCGGTCGGAAACGCTTTGTCCCGGTAGCTGATCAGAATGTGCGGAAACTTTTTGCCTGCGGCGGTGATGACATTGCCGATCAGTTCGCTCATGCTTTCCTTCGTGTATTTGGTGCGTGAAGCGAAATTGCGCCGGGGCGTGTCGAGAATTTCCTTTCCTTCCCACCTGGTCATGAGGCCTTCCACAAAGTGGTAATAATCCTCGTAATCGTTTTTCAAAAACTCGGTTATGTACGGCGGATCGCAGTAGATGACATCCGCTTTCACTTCGGGGAGGGTTTTAAGGATGTCGCCGTTGTATGCTTTGTTTTCCAGCCCGTTGTCATAAACGAGGCCGTTAATCTGCCGGACATATCTCTTGAAGGCAGTAATGAATTCGCCGACAGGGATGTTTCCAATGCTTGAAGAGCGGTAACCCTCGTCCAGTTCGCTTATCTTCCGTGTCCGGTTCATCTTGCTTCGGTTGAACATTCCGAATACGGCCTTTGCCTTGCACGTGTGCCCGAGCGCCGCGAGCGCGATGTCTTTTTTGTATCCTTTGAGTTTCTGAGCGTTCGCCCAGACGGTGTCCAGGAACTGGAGGATTGGCTTCGTGTAGTAGTAGCCATAGAACGTGTCGGCGGTGAACGTCCCGGCGTCTGGATTCTTTTCAATCAAGGTCGCGAGTTCATCGTCCGAGATTGTTTCCGTGTTGTTTTCAATTACGGCCCGGGCGATGTGATACGGGTACCGCATGATGTCATTGGTAGTGACCCGGAGTCCCTTGCGTTTGAAGTAATAGGCAACATTCGCGCCACCCGAAAAAGCGTCAAAGAGGCTTTTCGCGTCCTTCGGGAAGTTTTTGTCTATCCAGTTCATGATGAAATGCTTATTGCCGATGAAGCCAGTAACGAGGACGTTGTCCGTCTTGCCCGCGATGGCGCTCAGGATGTCAGGATCGAAATCGGCGTCGAGGCACAGGTCCGAGATGTCCTCCATGTTGGCGACGGCGGAAAGCTGCGCATCGTCTTCGGGATATTCGGCGCATACGAACAGGCGCTCTTTCGCGTTCGAGGGATCGCCCTGGCGGTTCTTGCCTGCGAGCTGATATTTGTGATCCTTCGATTTCATTCGGGAGTCTTTGCCGAGGTCGGCGACGATGCTTTTGATCTCGGACTCCGTGGGGTAAGCGTTGTCGCGGTATGAGATGAGCCAGTTCGGGATATGCTTTGATGCGGTGAGAAAATCCGTGAAGAACTGTTTCGCGGTCACGGGCGTAACGCCGAGGTCTTCTATTTTGTAATTGCGGATTTTCTTTGTGTGGTCGATCTCCTTGTCCTTCCAGTAATCCATAAGACCTTCCACGAAGTGGTAATACTTCTCGTAATTCGTGGAACTGAACTCGGTTGCATAAGGCGGGTCGAAATAGACGAGATCGGCTTTTACCTTGGGGGCAATTTCCACTATGTCGCCGTTGAAAGCTTTGTTTTCTTTTCCGTTGTCGAAAACGAGCGCGTTGATGCGAAGCAGGTTGTCCCGGTAATGCTCGATGTAACTATCGACTGTGTAGTTCCGCTGCCCGCCCTTTGTCGTGGACGAGAAGTGCCCGAACCCGCCGCCGGACATGCATGTCTTGCCCAGCGCGAACAGCGCCATGCTTTTCTTGGTGCCGGACAACGCGTCGATGTTGGCGCGAAGCACGTCTAGGAGGGCGAGGACATCGTTGTGAAAGAAAATGCCGTGGAATGTCTTCTGAATGAATGTTCCCGCGTCGGAGTTGTGATCTTTGAGTAGGGATTCGATTTCTTTTTCGGACAGACGGACGTTGTTGTTCTCGACGATGGCGCGGGCAGCATGATAGCAGTAGGATAGCCGGTCGTTGGAAAAGACCTGCAGCCCCTTGGTTTTGTACATATATCCGACGACGGACGACCCAGAAAAAGCGTCGAAGACGGATTTCGCATCTTCCGGTGTATTGCCCCATATCCAGTCCACGAGCTTCTGTTTGGAACCGATGAAGTTGGTGATATATTTCGGGCGATCCGCGGCGGGGAGTTCCTCGGTGACAAGTTCCAGCTTGCCCTCGGCGGCAAGAAGGCCGAGACGCAGTTCCGCGTCGGCCTCCAGAAGGAAGTTGATTCTCTCAAGGTCGGTTTTGAATTCGATTTCCATGAGTGCTCCTTGGGGAAAATAAAAAGCCCGGCAACCGTGCGATAAGTTCGCATGATTACCGGGCTTGATATCTCAGCGCTTTACGGGCTGGTTACCGGGCCTGAGCGTTCAATACTGCCGGTCTAAAACATGAATGCAACTAACAATGCATTCATAAGTATTTGGACATAAATCTGCCTTCTACGGCACAATCCTCCTACGCAGTTTATGCGCAAATGAGAACCCAATGTCTAACTTTTTATGAACATGTTACTAAGTTTACGCGCTTTATCTCCAATTTGGACTTCTTCAAAGGGAGTCTTGATCATTTCGATGACAGTCTCCTTTGGAAAAGCACCACGAAAAGCAAGACCTAAAGCTTTTGAAATTGAAGTGTCTGGATACTCGATAATTTTAGGGGTTTCTTTACTTTCTATTGATTCCAATGTGCAAATTTTATCTTGAATGTGTATGACTCTACCTCTACCTCTTACAATTTCTAATTGTTCTAATTCTTCTCCAGTTTCATTGTCCTTAATTATTTTGCCAAGACAATATACGAGGAATAACATGTCATTTTTTACGCCATCGTTTTTACCACAATTTAAAACCACTCGAAATGGGGTAAGTATATCAACTACCTTGATTTCTTTATCCATCTTTTTCACCTTCGATTTCAAGGAATTTAGAAAACTCTGTATGATTGATCAGGGGCAATGCATATAACATCGATTTTCTAGGTTCCTCAGAATAATACTTACTTCGAAAAGAATCTGTCTCTTTGGGCAAATATTGTATAGCCTGTAAAGGTTGACCTTGTATTGATTTGATAATTTGAATTATACAAATCGGTTGTTCCGCTCCTGAGCCACTGCAATTAAGTGTGAGGAATATGTTGTCCCGTAAAAATCCTGAGTTTTCTAAAATCAAGATCGAATTATCTTGGTACATTCCTTCTCCGTTGCATATTCTAAGAACTTTTATTGGACGATGAAAATTCAGATAATAATGATAAAATTGTGAAATTATCTTCATCATAAATATGAAATAAAAACCACTCAGCACAATTGCAAGTGTCCATTTTAGGCTCAAGTTGAAATAGGTTAACGCAATTATTGAAAACAAAGCGAACGCAACTGAAATCCAAAATTCAAGAGGTTTCCATGATTCAAATAGAATGATTTTGATAAATTTCATGTTATTTCCCACTGTTCATAATTCCAAGCAATGGATTTCACTACCACTTATTCAATCAGCTATTCCTTTATACTCCCACTTCATCGTGGAAGTTGTTTCGACATGCGTCGCCTTACCGTTCTCGAATTTGATGGTGATTGTACCATAAAACTTATCGGCAAACAATGTGAAGAAAACGTATCAGCTTTTCCATTCAGGCAATCTTTCCTTTCCGAATCTGTTCCAGCAGGTCATCTACCGCTTCCACCACGCTCCCGTACTTGTCTGTCTCAATGGGCATGGTGCGGGAGCCGAGATAGACGGGGACGGCGTCACGGTGCTGTTCAAGGAAATTCTCCGGCAATTCACGGATTCCCTGTTCGACAATCCGGTTGATAACACACTGCGCGTCCCATTCCTCATCGTCGAAGCCCTGCACATAACCGACATCTAACGCGGAGCGGTCATCCACACCTTGCGCCCAGACGCCGATGGGGATCATGTCCCACTTATTTGGATCGGGGCGTTTATATTCGATGAAGTATCGGATTCTCATCGGACATCCCTTTCGTAGTTCAGCGCCATTTCCATTGCCTCGGTGGTGAAATTCTGATACAGCCTGTCGAACGACTTCTGATTCCGGCTTTTATATTCTCGCCACCTCTTGAAGTCGGCTTTAGCCTCGTCGTCTATTACATCTATTGATTCAATGAAGCAGGAATACTCCCGGTGGTCGCGGAACAGGAGCAGATCGGAGCGCTCTTCCCGGATGTTCTCCATCTTGAACAGCCGGACATTCTGCGGTCCGCCCTGATCGAAGCCGACCTCAAAACATACTGCCCAATAGTAATACCCGGAAACGGAGCCATCCGCGCCGATAACAGGGCGGGCAAACAGGATATCGTACCGATCCACGAGAATGCGAACGGAAACGGAGTCGCCGAGGTCCACAACTACCACGGAGCCGGGCGCGGTTATCCGGTCGATCTTCTCCTGCATCTGTTGTTTCACGGCTTCGAGTTCCTGTTGCATCAGATCACCACATCCTCTATCTTCCGGCCATCCGGCAGTTTTGAGAAGCCTTTATTTCTGAATAATTCAATGATTCTCGCGCGCTGCGCCGCGCCGCTTGATTTTATAACATCGATTTCATCCAGGAGTGACACCGTATACTTGAAAATCGTCTCGTCGCTCTTGCTCCTGGACGCCAGCCGCTTGTAATCCTGAATGCTCGTGAGCCGTTTCTTGTGGACGTAATCGTCGATCACCTTGCCGAAGGCGTCGTGGTCGTAAGTAATGGCATCCATCCGGCGCAGCAGGCGTTTCTTGAAATAGAGGCCAGAACTTCCGCGTCCGCCGGAGGGCAGTTTACGAATGCGGGTGAAGAAGTACGACGCGCCGCCGCTTCTCATATCGCTCACGGGAGACATGCCGCCGGGCTTCACGCCGATGCGGATTTTTTCGACCG
>JAKLIR010000133.1 GCA_022709505.1 bacterium
ATTTCCTTTGTCTTGAAACGATGCTGATCGGCGGCGGCGTTTTCTGTTATAATAGATGCGCGATACGGCCGGTGCGAGTTCATTTAACGAGAGGTGCATGATGGCGGGAAACGATATAACCGATAAAGACCGTGAGATGGCTAAGAAATGCGTCGAGTGCCCGGTCTGCAAACACGCTCGAACGAAGCAAAAAGGCTTGATCTATTTATTCGTGAAGAAGATCGAAGGCGGCATGTGCCCTTACTGCAAAGCTTACGAAAAGGTTTACGGCCGAAAGGCGCACGAACCGTTCGCCGCGAAATAGTTGATTAACCGCGGGCAACGGGAAGTCAGACCGCGAAGCTCATTCGAATTTCACAAGCCTGTACGCGGCCTTGTCGAAATTGATTCCGTTGTTTATAAGTTCCACTCCCACAATCATTTCGCCCGAGGACGTCAACTCGTCTTTCGGAACCGAAAGAGTGAAAACGTCCGGCTTTTCCAATCCGTATGAATAGCGCTGGTCCTTGGATACGTTCGCTCCGTTGAGGAACAATGATCCGGCGCTGTAGAGAAAAACCACGGACTCCCTGCCCGTCCCGTTCGGGATCGGTTTGATGTGGATCATCATCTGATTTGAATTTTTCATTTTGTCGCGCAGTTCGACGATGAATAGGATCATGCCGCCGTCTTTCCTGATCGTCACGGACCGGATGTTGTTGTAGCGGCGGATCTCCGAGATAAAACCTATGTGGCGCGGGTCCATGTAAGTCAGGCCGAGGTTCTCTTCTTCGGTCATCTTGCCGTCGCCGGCGACCTCGTCTCCGAGTTCCATCTGGTTCCCTCGAACGAGGGACGAACTCCCTTGAAGAACAAGGTCCGGGACTACGCCGAAAAGTTCGTTCCTGCGGGCGAAGCTTTCGAGGTAACGGGTCATGATCTCGAACTGCGACGGGTAGAGTTTTATGGTTTCGAACTTTCTCAAGGTCATCTCGGGAGTAAGGTCTTCGCGCATCCATTTGGTGTCGAGCTTGATCAGAGCTTTCGGAGGATCGAGAGAGGCTTTTTTGAAGTTCCCGCGAGGCATGGGCCATCTTCCGAAATGCACGACGTACGTAAGGAGTTCGGTTTTCGCCAGAGCTTCGTTTCCGATTTTTTCTTTCTTCAGTTTTTCGAGCGTGTACACGACGAACGCGTTCACGGCCCAGTGATCTGGATGCAGATCGTTCGGGTGAGGCGCGATTATCATCTTCGGTTTGTTCTCGAGTATTATTTGCCGGAGGTCCCTCACGACCGCCATCCCGCAGTAAGGAGCGCCGGGGGTGAAGCTCTTCTCGTAGATGGAATGGTCCTGCCCGGTGTGCTTCGACCTGAAAAGCTTTTTGCAGTCCCAATACTCGTCCCACATCCTGTTCATGCCTTGATCCGGATAGCTTAGGAAATAGATGTCGCTCTCCTTCAGCCCGACGTGTTTCATGGCGGCGATCGTCTCCCGCTGGCGTCTCTCGCCGAGAGATGTGTATTCCTTTGGCTTCATGAACGGCCGTCTGAATTGCCCGTCTCCGTTTGTCACCAAAACCACTTTCACGGTCGCTCCGCCGGCGAGGTGCTTTTGTATCACTCCGCCGGACGCGAGCGCTTCGTCGTCATTGTGAGGCGCCACGATCAGAACGCTTTGACCGAGCCTGTCGGGATAGTCCGGAAGCGGCACGCGGATCCCGGGATTTATGAACAGATAGTAATACAACCCGATCGCGGAGACCGCGACGAACAGCGCGGCCGCAACGTACCGGGATGTGCTCCATCCGTTATCGTTATTCTTTTCGGTATTCATACCCACTGTCCGGCTCACCGATGAGGTTGACCGCCGCTCATGCCGTCACGCTTCTGACAATGCCGGAAACACGCTCAATCTTCAGAATATGAGAAGCGCGAGAGAAACAGCCGCCGCGCCTATCGCGACTTTCTTCATTGTATTCTTTTTCGCTTTTCTTGTTTTCAATGAGAACTGCTGTTCCTTATCCCTGTCCGCCATGACTGCGGCGAGCGTCGCCGGAAGTTCGTCGCTGTAGCTCGTGAAATGTCCGCGCACCCGGTGGTTCCCGTCGAGGATGAACGCATGCGGTTTGTCCCGATCCCCTTTAATCCCGAACACATCGAACAGTTCCGCTTTCGAATCTATGACCATTATGTACCTTGAATCCAGCGGGTAGTTCACATTTATTCCCATGTCGGTGAATTTCTTTTGAAGGGCCGCAAGCTGTTTTTCGTATTCTTCCTTCACAACTTTTTTGACGAAAGGATACATGATCCTCGGGAATTTGCTGGAATCCGCCACGATAACGTAAAGCACGCCCTTGGAGTCCGGGTATGTGAAAGTTATCTTCTTCAACCACTCGATAGCTTCATCGGCGTTCTTGTCGTTGCCGAAACCGTACACCACGATCCATCCCGCGAGAGTATCCGCGGGAAATATGCGTCCGTAAATATCTTTGACATCGAAACGTGGGATTACTTTCATATAAGGATCAGCCGCCACGCGGGCCGGAGCGGCGCCCGGCTGCTGTTCTTGCGACATCGCCTTCAAACCTGAAAAACACATAATGGATACCGCGATCAAAACGATTGCCGATTTTTTCATTAAATTACCTCTCCTTGTAGGTAGCCTTCATATTCACTCCAAGCACTGACTCAAATATCGATAAACACCGTGACTGACGGATTTCTGATTATTTCAGTTCTTGATGTTTTATAGATTATCAGGGTTGGCCGCCGACTTTTCAATATATCATTCACCGATATATCAATTATTTTTTTAACGCTGATGTCCGGCCGCCGTGCTATAATCCACTTTGTCGGCATCGAGCCGGCAGCCGGTCCGACTTCTTGCAAATAAAGGTTGGGAGCAACCGGAAATCAACAAATTTTCAGAGACAGCGGGAGGGACTATGAGAAGATCACAACTCATCGCGGCGGTGATAACAATCGCGGCAGCCGTATTCCTGAGCACGACCGCCATGTCGGCGGGTTCGAGAATCGTGACGCCCAAGCAGGCGGCATCGAAAAAAGCTTCCGCGCCGTCAAGGCAGGAACTCGCAGCGCGGCAGATAATAGACAAATTACTGAAAGAATATAAATCAGTTGACAGCATGAAATACGACTGGCTCGCGGAGGGAATGGATACTTTCACCAAGGACCAGCAGAAAAACATCTCCGGTGACTACAAGACCATGTCCTCCCGGCAAGGAGTGAAGGTCGAAGTTCAGGACAAGCCGAAACTGGTTCGCGGCAAATACGAAATCAAATTCAAGAAGCCGTATCTTTCACAGATGAAAATCATCAAATCGGATTTCACGCCGAAGCTGATATGGGGAACGGTGATCACATACAGATCGGACGGCGACCCCGACGTCTGGTGGGCGAAACCCAAGATATCCCCGATCGCGATAAAAAGAAATGTCGAAAAAGACGATCCGGCGGGTTCTATAACGTCGAACTGGTCCATAGCGCTGCTATACCTGCAATACTACATAACGAACTCCACGATGTCGCTCCAGCCCGACGGCGTGGCCGACGGCAAGGAATGTTTCGTCGTCAGACTTAATTTCGATTGGAACAAAAGGCCCAAATGGAACCACAAACAGCCGCCTTTCGACGACTACGCTCTGCCGGAACCCATCAAAAAACTCGTGTGGAAAGAAATGCTCAAGATCGAAAAGCAGAAGTTCTCATACATCGACTACTATATCGAGAAAAGCACGTATCATCTTATAATGATCGAAGAGTATATCGACGGCAAATTTCATTGGAGAAATACATTCTCGAAAGTGGAAGTCAACACCGTCAACACGAACGATTTCTGATATCAAGCCCGGCCGCTGCGCCGCCTGAAACGGCGGGGCAATATATTTCCATCACTTGCCCGACGGTTTTTTCGCGCGGGGCGCATTCGCGGCGGAGTTCTGCTTTCGCCATTGGGCCGCGGGAACCGGCGGCATTTTCGACGGATCGACGAACGCGAGCGAACGCGCGCCGAAACGCACTCGGGTCAACCCCGTGATGTCTCCCACGCTGAACTGGTCGAAACGCGATTCCCGCACGATCCCGGTCTGCCCGAACATGAAAATCTCCTTCGGGGGCTTATTCCCGAAGATGCTTCTACTCACCTTGAACGACAGATGATTCCCGTTGACCTTGCACGAAACCGATTGAGTGTCATAGACGATCTGATCTTTCTTTCTCAGCGCCGCCGCGCACGCGGGAAACAGCTTCAGCGAATTCACCGCCATCGGTATGTACCTGACCAGCACGCCTTCGAGAGGCAGTCCGGTCGGCGGTTCCAAATCCTTCGAGTCCGTATTCATAATCACGACCGAATATTGATTGAAAGCCACCGGAGTAAGGCTTCCGGCGGAAAAATCGCCCTGAATCATCATATCGAACTTCATCGTCTTATCATCGTAGCCCACCCGGAAGTCGAGCATGTCGAGGTCGTCCCCGATTTTCGACTGATGGTCGTCCACCGGCGGCGCTTCGTCTCCGGGAGCGAACATGCAGGCGCGCGGCGCCCGCCCTCCCCGGCACTTCGCATACGCATCCCCTTCCCGGCCTCCGCAGTCGCCCTTGAAATATGAAGCGGGCAGCGGCCACGCCCTCTGCATGCATCCGAGTTCCAAGAATGTCGTGCCGAGCGTGTTCTGCGCGGTGACCGCCACCACCATCTTCAACCCGAGCTTGAACGCCTGTATGTCTCCGACATATCTATCCGGCTCTTCCGGATGCGCATAGAGCGGAACCGATCTCCAAGACACTCCGTTGTTCGTCGTCTGAAGCGCGTTCACCGAAGCCATCTTGATCCCGGCCTTGCCGTTGACTATCTGCGTGTCCATGCGAAGTACATCGATTCCCTTAGGGCTCTTCGCCACTCCGAATTTCGCGCCCATGACACGAGGCGAAGGCCTGCTTGTAACCATCTCATAAGCTCTCGCGATAATGGCCTTCTGGATAAGCACCGGACCTTCATCGTCTTCGTCCGCCTTCTTCTTGTCATCGCCCTGTTGGGACAACCCGATGACGGCGGCCGTCGCGAACGCCGCGAAGATCACAAAAACAAAGCCCATGATTCGTATGATGTTTTTCTTCAATTCAGGATCTCCCTTCACGCAACTTTTCTTTTAGAAGAGCGGTTCGCCGTCGGCGCCGGACGTGTCGAACCCGAGCATTTTCCCCATGGTGGGAACCATATCGACGAGGTTTGCGAACGGCGCCGTCGTCTCCGGCACGCCGGGACCCGAGACCGCCACCGGAATCATCGAATCCGACGCGTGCAGGTTCCCGTGCTCGCCGGCCTTGACCTTATCTCCGAAGTAGTACCCGGAAGAATAATCTACGAGTACGATCAAATCCCCGCTTCTGTCGCAGCTCACGCCCCTTATGCGTCTCACTGCGTCCGGATACTCCGCCTCCTTGCCGACGAAGAATTTCTCCATGTCAATCAACGCGCCGTTTTGATAGACCTGATAATCCGCGCCGAACTCGCGCCTCACGAGCACGATGTCCACAAACGCGGAATCGCCCGTTTTCAATTTTTCGAACGTCTCCGCGGCCGGTATGATATCGCGCTCGAAATCCGGCTGATCCGGCCACTTCAACGTAGTCCTGTTCATCAAGTGGACCTGCGCCGTTCCGGCTTCAGTGCATATCACCGCGGTGTCGCCTTCACGCACGTTCTTTCTATCGAAAAGTTTGTATCCGCCGCCCGGCACGGTCTTCAATATCTCCGCCTGATGGTCGTTGTTGACGACGTATTTCTTGTCCCGTTTCGTCGCCGCCTGACAGTGATCGGCGGTGATCATGAAGTTGTATTCGCCGAGAGGCCTGAAGCGTTCGAGTTCCCGGATCAAGTCCCCGAAAAGCGGATCCACTATTTCCCTGAAGTAGTCCTTCTGGGTGTGCGGGCCGTGCTCGTGACTGTTGTTGTCGAGTCCCGTGATGTAGAAAACGAGAATGTCGGGGAGCGGTTTTTTGTGCATTTCCTTGAATAGGTGTCTGAAGGTCGCACGGTCCCATCTGCGGTTGTGAACGAGTTCCTCGTGGCAAAGAGCGAAGAGGATCATCTCGGGACGCGTCGGGCGAATCCAGAGATCAACGCCGCGGCTGTACTGATTGAACACCTGCCAGCTTTTCAGACCTTTCCTCTCCGCCATCTGATAGACGGTGCGCACATCCTTGCTCATGTCGTTGTTCGCATATTGCAGTTCCGGGCGCGGAGGAAGAATAATCGTGGGCCAGCCCACGAGTCCGAAGCCGTAAACGCCGGCGGCGGTCTTCGCGTCCGTGTATTTTCTGTACGTGGGAGGATTTGTGAAGCGGTCGAACCACAGGTTGCCCACTATCCCATGCTTATTCGGGAAAACCCCTGTGAACATCGACGCTTGGCAACTTAGAGTGACCGCTGGGAATACGGTCGCGGCGCGATCCGCGCGAAAACCTCTGCCTGCTATCCGCGACACGTTCGTGGAGGGATCGTCGAGAGCTTCATAAAGAACCTCGGGGAGAATACCGTCGATATCTATGAAGAAAAGCTGTTTTCGTTCCATCATTCACCTCTCGGCGGCACAGCCGCCTCTTCATGAAACGTGCGAAGTTCGCCGGGTCGCGCGTAATGTTCTATGATAACGGGATTCGGTATTCAGCGTAAAGAGTCGGGGCGGGAAATCATTTGCCGTGCGAACGCAGCATTGCGGCGATGTGTTTCACAAGATCGTCCGCAACCGCCTGCTTCGAAAGAAGCGGCGTGGCGTTGAACTCCACATTCTTTCCGCCCACGTTTTTCGATTTCCAATTTTCGAAAGCCGCCGTTCCGTCGGCCATCCGGACGAACAGCACCCTGTTAGTATCCGTGCCGAACCCGGAGTCAGTCGCGGACACGTCGTTGAGCACGATCATGTCGAGGTTCTTCCGCACGAGCTTGTCCACGGCGTTTTCGAGATGATTGTCCGTTTCGGCGGCGAATCCGATCAGAATCTGGCCGGCCGGTTTTTTCTCCGCGAGCGATTTTAGTATGTCCGGAGTCCTGCGGAGTTCGAGCACGAGACCGCCGTCGGATTTTTTTAATTTAGTGGAACTCACGGACGCCGGAGTGTAGTCGGCCACAGCGGCCGCTTTCACGATTATGTCCTGCCCGGCTGAGATTTCCATGACAGCCGCGTGCATCTGTTCCGCGGACTCGACGCGCACCACCTTCACCTTGTACGGCGGATAAAGAGACGATGGACCCGTCACCAGAGTCACATCCGCTCCATAGCTCGCGAGAGCTTCAGCGATCGCATAGCCCATCTTACCGGTCGATCTGTTCGAAATGAACCTCACGGGGTCTATCCGTTCACGGGTAGCGGAAGCCGTGACGAGCGCCTTTTTCCCTTTTAGAAGTTCGATATCGTTAAAAATCGGCATCGTTTTTTCCACGATGCGCTCGGGGTCAGCCATCCTGCCGGCGCCTTCGTCCTTGCAAGCGAGATACCCCGTCTCCGGATTTACGAGAATGACGCCGTTGGCTATCAGGGTTTTGAGATTCGCGGCGGTGGTCGTGTCCACAAGCATGGCCTCGTTCATGGCGGGAACCACCACTATCGGGCATTTGAGCGTGAGGAGGAGCGTTGACAGCAGATCGTCCGCGACTCCGCAGGCGAGTTTCGCTATTATGTTCGCCGTGGCCGGAGCGACAACCGCCGCGTCCGCCCAGCGAGCGAGTTCTATGTGATCGAATGAATCCCCCCGAGCGGCGAACATATCCGAATAAAGCGGGTGCCCGGACAGAGCTTCGAGCGTCACACGCGTTACGAATTCAAGCGCATGTTGCGTGGCGACGACTTTAACATCAAAACCTTGCTTTTGGAAAAGACGCAGTATTATAGGGGATTTATAGGCCGCGATGCCGCCGGTGACG
>JAKLIR010000134.1 GCA_022709505.1 bacterium
GGACATGCTGAAGTTCAGGTCTTGGGCGTTCTTTTTCATAGTGATAGGGTCGAACGCCCTGTTCATTTACATGTTTTCAGAGATCATTTCCGTTTACACGCCGGAAGTCGTCAAGGCGGCGATTTCTCATTCGGGCATAGCGGTTCAGGCGACGGTGTTCGTGGGGATATTCGTCGCGCAGTGGCTTTTGCTTTATTGGATGTACCGGAGAAAGATATTTTTGCGGGTGTGACCGAATGAGCGGCGCACCGGACGACCAAAAAGGATCGGGAGGTTCATGATGAGATGTAAAGCCATGATAGCGGCGGGGATGGCCGCGGTATTCGCGGCGGCGATGTATTTCAGCGTGGAAGGGGCCGGGGCTGCCGAGCTTTCTCTGATCCCGATTCCCGAGAAAGTGGTGGTGAAGGCTGGTGAGTTCGTGCTTACGGCGGACACTGTGATAGTGGCGGACCGGGGCGCGGGGGCGATCGGCGAATACCTTGCGAAGCTTGTCGGGCCGGCCACCGGGTTCAAGCTGAAAGTGGCGGGCGCTGGAACGAAACAGAGGGCGAAAAAGACGATTAAACTGAGGATCGATCCGGAGGCGAAGAGTCTCGGGCCGGAAGGTTACAAGCTGAAGGTCGGCGCGTCGGGAGTTGAGATATCGTCGTCCGCGACGGCTGGGATATTCCACGGAGTGCAGACGTTGCGGCAGTTGCTTCCGGCGAGAATAGAGAGCGAAGCGCGCGTTGAAGGAGTGAAGTGGGCGGCGCCGTGCGTGGAGATCACGGACAAACCGAGGTTTAGATGGCGCGGTCTGATGCTTGACACCGGGAGGCATTTTTTTCCCAAGGAATTCGTTCTCAAATACATAGACGAGATGGCGCTTTACAAGCTGAACAATCTGCACCTGCACCTCACGGAGGATCAGGGGTGGCGGATTGAAATAAAGAAGCACCCTGAGCTGACGAAGATCGGGGCGTGGCGGGGGAAAAGCACGTCGAAGGATTTATTTCTCAGTCCGAGCGGCCCGGCGCACGGCGGTTTCTACACGCAGGAGGATATCAGGGAGATCGTGGCGTACGCGGCGAGCAGGTACGTGACGGTGATGCCGGAGATAGAGATGCCGGGGCATTCGCAGGCCGCGCTCGCTTCAGTCCCCGGGCTTGCTTGCACGAACCAGAAATTCAAAGTTCTGACGCATTGGGGAGTGAACAAGGAAGTATATTGCGCGGGCAATGAAAAGGTGTTCGAGTTTCTTCAGGACGTCATCACGGAAGTCGCGGGGCTGTTTCCGGGCGAGTACATACACATAGGCGGCGACGAAGTGCCGAAGGATCGCTGGAAGGAATGCCCGAAGTGTCAGGCGCGGATAAAGGCGGAGCGACTGAAGGATGAGAATGAGTTGCAGAGTTATTTCGTGAGCCGGATGGAGAAATTCATTAATTCGAAGGGGAAGAAGCTGATCGGCTGGGACGAGATCCTCGAGGGCGGGCTTCCGCCGAGGGCGACGGTCATGAGCTGGCGGGGAATAAGCGGCGGGATCGAGGCCGCGCGGCAGGGGCACGATGTGGTGATGTCTCCGACCACGGCGCTTTATTTCGACTACAAGCAGGCGGCCGAAGGCGAGCCGAACGTGGGGAGTCCGCTTCCGCTGTGCCGGGTTTACGCGTTTGAGCCCGTTCCGGCCGAGCTGACGCCGCAAGAGGCGGCGCACATATTAGGCGCTCAGGGCAACCTCTGGACCGAGCACGTCGAAACCCCGGAGCACGCCGAGTACATGACGTACCCGCGCGCGGCGGCGCTTGCGGAGCTGACGTGGTCTCCGGCGTCCGCCAAGAATTTCGGCGATTTCCTCGCCCGGCTGAATCCGCTGCTCGCGCGAATGGACATAATGGGAGTCAACAGCCGCAAGCCGAAGGCCGACGAACAGTCCCAGTGCAATTGAGTCCGGATTTCCACCCACATCGGTGAAAATTTAGGTTGGTTACGAGCTGTCTATTTTGAGAAGAGCTTCGAAGCGACGCCGGTGTTGCCGACGGCGTCGCGGGCGCGCACGAACAGGGTGTGCGGGCCGGCGCCTGTTTCTTTCAATTTAAAACTGAATTTTTCGGAGTCGGAATCGAGCAGGCCGTCCTCCGGGAAAACAATTTCCCATTCGAGTTTATCGACTGAGTATTCTATCGCTGTGATCGTGCTGCCGACGTCGGTCACGGCGCCGCTGATTTCGAATGAGCCCTTGTCGGCCTTTACGTCGAGGATCGTGACGGTCGGGCGTGTTCTGTCGATCACGAAGGGGTCGCTGATGGCGGTTGTCGAGATAGCTCGGTCCTCGGTGTTGGCGTTTTCATCGGAGGCGGTGACACGAATTTCGTAAAGGCCGTCAGGCACTGAATCGGTCTGCCAAGAATACTCGTTGTCGGACAGTTCGTCCTCGATGAGCGACCATGTTTCGGAGGGGATGCGCCTGAAGTGAAGGGCGAACGTGAGCGGGTCCTGATCGGGATCGCTCGCGGCCCAGCGGATGGAGAGCATGTCCGAGACGGAGACTGAACCGACGATGAGATTGGCGTCGGGATTGGCCATGGGCGGATTCATTTTGCCCGAGACGGGGATGCCCGACGAGGGCCCGCCCATGGAGGCCGCGTTTTGTTGAGATGCGGCCGAAGCGGCCGAGGCGGAAACCGAGGCTTGGGATGCGGGCGGCGCGGTTGGTTTTCTGGATGCCGCGGACGGTGCGACGGTAACGCTGTCCAGAACGGGGGCTTGGTTGGCCGTCAGGTAGTAAATCCGCGCTTCTCTAAGCATGGGCGAAGCGCCGTCCGGAGTGGATTTGAAAAGAGCTTTGAATTGAATGTACCTTCCGGGCGGGCTTGTTATTTTGAATGGGGTTTTTCCCTCGGCCGCGGACCAGTTGCTCCATGTGCCGTCGCTCGGATTCGGAGTGTTTCCGGTGCGTGTCTGGAATTCGAGCGAGGATTTCGCGGGCACGGTCGCCACGGCGTCGAAGTTGCCGTAAACCGCCGGTGTGGAGGCGTCGTTGATCAGAGAGATGAAGGAACCGCTTTCGGCGGATTCGTTTTTCGGCGCATAGAGAGCGCCGGGGTTTCCGGCGGCGATGCGCAGCCCCGCGCCGGAGCCCACGATCGCGAGAGCCTGCCTGCTCGATATCTCCTGAAGAGAGGCTTCCTCGGCGGTGACATCGAGAATGTAGATCCTTCCGTTGTTGCCGGTGCCGACCATGACTTTCCCGTTGCCGAGGTCGGCGAGCGAAAGAACGAATTGGTCCGGAAGGTCGAGGAACTTGCGCGCCTGCCCGTCGCGGTTCACCAGATAAACCCTCGCCGGTTGCAGCATTTGGTCTGGAGCGGAAGTGTTGGGCGTGAGAGGGAAACTGAGGGGATCGGGGCGGGAAAAGATTTTCGGCGCGCCCGGTTGCTGGGGAGCGGGCGGGCGCTGATCCCTGTTGGCCGCAACGAAGAACCGGCCGTCTTTCCACGGGAGCAGCCGGTACGCTTCGTCTTCTTCGAGGTCGAGCAGGACGACGGCGCGCTTGTCCTGTTTGGGCTCGGCGGATTCATTTTCCATGGGCGGCCACGCTTCAATGGATTCCAGAGGCGTTTCCCCAGACGCCGCAGTGTTGTCAGCCGCGGTCCCTTCTTCCGTCATCGTGGCGGAATCATTCTTTTCGGGTTTCGCTTTTTCGCTTTCGCTGATGCTTATCCGCAACACAAGGCCGTTCGGACTCGTCCCGGTGTATATGTATTTTTCATTGTCGAGAAACATGGAGAGGAAATGTCTTTCCGAGCTGCCGGAGTAGAGAGTTTTGACTTCTCCGGACGTGGTGATTTTCAGAGCGGAGGCCGGATTTCCGGTCACGCAGTAAACAGCGCCCGAGGCGCCGACTTTAATGTCCCAGACGTAGCCGGAGTAGGTCTTCGCGAAGAGTTCCGCCTTCTTGCCCGGCCGCAGTACATAGATGTCGCCACCGGGGAAGACTGCCGCGTAAACATTGTCCTTCTTGTCGATCGCGATCGCGCTGACGCCGACCCCGTCCAGCACCGCGGCCTCCTCGGGGGTTTTCGCTTTTGCGTCCAGCCGGAACAGGATCGCCTTGTTCCCGGAGCCGAGCCACAGCGCGCCTTTCGAGTCGTAAGCCGCCGTCCACAGGAACGGCTCCGTCGTCGTGAAGACCTCGTCCGTTTTCACGCCAACAGCCACCCGCCCGTCGCTTGTGAGCGCCGTGCCGTTGTACTTGCCGCGATAGAACTGGTTGATGCCGGAATATTTCCAGAAGCTCGTCGTGTTCGCCGCCGCGGATGCGGAGATCAGGATCGTTATTATCACCGAACTGAATGTGAGGCCGAGGATTTTTTTGATCGACATTATGTTCCACCCTTTCGGTTTTCGCGCGTGAATCGATCCCGTTTCGCGGGACGTTTCCGGGAACGACTGTTTAGGATTCCGAGGCGCGCCGTGTTCACTG
This sequence comes from bacterium, assembly GCA_022709505.1. Lineage (GTDB taxonomy): Bacteria > UBP15 > UBA6099 > UBA6099 > UBA6099 > JAKLIR01. The sequence goes on from JAKLIR010000134.1 coordinate 4,469, forward strand.
GCGCGGGCGGGATGCCCTTTTTTCGATTTTATTTTCATTGTTGGAATTCCTTTTCGATGGTTATCGGAACGGACGCGGCGCCCGAGATCACTCCGTCCAGACGGGCGACGGAGATCTTCTCGAACCTCGAGAACGACATGCGGGCGAGGTCCGCGCCTTGCACGATCGCGCCGGTTGTTGTTAGAGGCAGGTTCTGAAGTTCGCGGCCTTCGAGGCCGACTGCTTTGTCCGGATACACGAGTTTCACGGTGATGGAGTTCTGCGCCGGCCATTTGATGATCTGGTCGAAGTATTGATCGAAGCTCGCGGCGGGCACGGGGCTCGGCTGCGAGGCTGAAGCGCCGCCCTCGAACGAGAGGGAGAACAGCCCCGGCCGCGCGTCCGCGGGTATTTTGAATTTTATCTCTTTCGTGAATTCTTTTTCCTCGAAGGATTTGAGGCGCACGACGGCTCGAACGGTGTCTCCCGGGCGGAACTTCCCTTCGGAGATTCTCACGTTGGTTATGTCGAGTGTTTTTCGCTTATGTGAGATCGTCATGGCGACTCGCACGTTTTTCAGTTTCACTTCCCGGAACGGATTGTAAAAAAGGGCCGCGACCGCGGCTATCGAGTCGAGCGTTATGAAGCCGGAGTCTTGATAATAGAGGTCGTCATAGTGCAACGCGCGCGGGAAATCCTCGATGTCCGCATCGATCCGAACGCCGACCATCAACTCGTTTCCGGCGCCGGAAGCGCTTTTCACCGACTGTCCGATGACGGATATCAGCATCATCGGCGCCATTTCCTTTACTTGGGCGATCTTCGCATTGAACTTTTTCGTCACTCCGGAGGCTTCGTCCCGAACCGCGACGGCGACGTCGAAGAACTCCGGTTGAGCGCCTATTTTTCCGCCGATCGCGTTTATGCGGTCGTCGTTCACCACGCCGAGCACGCGGCCGGGCGCTCCGATCTTGAATGCTTCCTCGTATGTGCTCATGGCGTGAAAAATCTCGCCGCCGCTCATCGGGATCGCGGAAGGGCCGCCGTTGAAGAACGGGTGCCCGAACGCGAGGACGCGGTCTCCGTCGCGAGCGGTCACGGTTCCTATGGCAGCCGCGACGAAATCGCCTGTGACCAGCGGGCAGCCGATCACCGAGCCGGGGCCGAGGTCGTCAACACCCGGGGCTTGCGGACTTGTTTCGCCGCCGCCGCCGGCCTGCATGGGGAACATGTTGTACGGAGCGAGCGCGCGGCTGAGGAATGTGACTGCTTCCTCGGACATTCCGGAGAGCAGCAGCGGTGTTTTAATGGGAGCGAGTTTAATCTCGCCGTACTGTCCGGTTACAGCCGCAGCGGCGGTGAAAGCGTCCTGCCGGGAGGAGTCCGGGGCGGTTTGCCCCGCGCGCGAGAACTTGAGTCCGGGCGGAGCTGCCGGCGGAGCGCCGGCGTTCTTCTTTTCAAGCGGCGGGTTGTCCCACAGCCGCTTCATGTATTCGATAGGCTGAATGCCCGCGATCGGTTCCTTGGCCCATGTCCACGCGTAGGCCACCGCGCCTATCAGTTTTCCGTCGATGTAAACCGGGCTGCCGCTCATACCGGCGATCACGCCGCTGAATTCGAGGTTCGCGCCGCTCAACCGGGCGAGTATGAGAGTGTCCCCGTACTTCCAGTTGGGGATCACCGCTATGATGTCCGCGTTGAAAGGCTCCGGCTTCGCGCCCTTGAAAACGCTGTAACCCACGCCTTTCATCCCGGCCTTGACCTGCGTCACCGGCATGATTTCCAGAGCGTCGGCGGCGCTCGCGAAACAAATTAGAACGACCGCGGCTGATAACAGCATTCTCGTGAAGGCGGTTCGCTTTTTCCTTCCATTGCGTTCAGGGTTTTCGCATCTCGTTCGGAGAATCAGTAAGCTCGATCTCATCCAAGCTCCTTTTCGGCGGTTGCGGCATATTCTCGCTCAAGTGCGCCCGCGGGCGCGATCTTCGTTCGCGGCAAGACATATTCGAACCCGTATTCGCCGGGGAAAGCAACACCCTGAACGGCGGATTCGAATTGAGATAACATTCTAAACCACGAATCCATTTTTTTAAAACAGCCGATGGAAGCAACCGAGCCGATGAGCCGTCTCGTTCTTTCGCCGAGTTTGAGCGAGTGGAATTACGCATTCGGTTTTCATCAATTACACAGGCAATATGACACGATCTCGCGGCGTATGTTAACATATTTAAAGTAATAATGATCGAATAAGGCGGTTTTGCGCCGTTTTTGATTCCGTGATATTTTGGAGTCAAGGTTTTCAAGGGAGCGGATGATGAGTTTGATAATTCAAACGACGATCGCCGGAATGTTCGCATTGAAGCGGAAGTGTCCGAAGTGTGGAAGGAATCAAATCGTCCCGGCGAGCAAGAGGAAGTCGCCCGTGAAATGTTCAAAGTGCGGAGCGGAGATCCCGCCGGTTAAGAAATGAGCTTGAGGAGAACGCGGCCGCGCGGGGAAGACAGCGTAGCGAGGAATCATGGAAGGATGGAGTGAACTTACGAATCTGTTGATGCTGCTATCGGCGGCTCTTTTGTTCGGCACGGTGGCGGAGCGGCTTAAGCAGAGCGCGATAATCGGATATCTGATCGCGGGGATGGTGATTGGGCCGAACGTGCTCGGTTGGGTGGGCGCGCCTTCCACGATACAAGTGATAACAGAGCTCGGCGCGGCGCTTTTTCTGTTCTGTATCGGGCTTGAATTTTCGTTCAGGAAGCTCGTCGGATTCGGTGGCAGGACGGCGTTGCTCGGATTTCTGCAGATATCCGTGACGTGGGCGGCGGTCGCCGGCGTCTGCGTATTTCTGAAATGGGGAGCGGTCGCCGCCGTGGTGATGGGCGCGGCGGTTGCTCTTTCGAGCACAACCGTGGTTTTCAGGGCGTTGACTGACAACGCGATGATGGAGAGCCTTCACGGCCGCGCGACCGCCGGAGTGCTTCTCCTTCAGGACGCCGCGGTCGTTTTCATCGTCCTTTTGATTTCGGTCATGCAGGGGGAATCTTCTTTCTCCGGAACGCTGTTGGCGTTCGGCAAAACGGTCGGCGCCTGCCTGCTGTTGTTTTTTTTATTTTACGCGGTACTGAATTTCGTGGTTCCGAGAGTGCTGAACCTGAGGCAGTGGAGCAGGAACAGGGAGTTGCCGGTACTTCTCGCGGTGGTCATCGCGTTCGGGTCGGCGTACCTGTCGCACCGGGCGGGGATAAGCCCGGCGTTCGGGGCGTTCGCGGCCGGGATGCTTCTCGCCGAATCTCCGTTTTCCACCCAGATACGGGCGGACATAAGCACGGTTCGAACGGTGATGGTGACGTTGTTCTTCGCGACCGTGGGCATGTATGCGAACCCGGTTTGGATAGGCGGGCATCTGCCGCTCGTGCTTTCCGCGACCGTGATTGTCTTGGTGCTGAAGGCGTTGAT
>JAKLIR010000135.1 GCA_022709505.1 bacterium
TTCCTCCCGCCGCACACGGCGTCGTCCCTGTCAGGTTGACCGTCGTCTGCGCCGTCAGCCCTCGATTCACCGTCGCGAGCTGCGTGTCAACAGTGTATCCCGCTCCGCCGATCAGAAGAAATCCGGGTTTCGTGCTCGTAAGGGCTCCGCTTGCCGCTGTGTAGTAGAGAGAGTTGCCGCTTTTCTGCAACGCGGCGGTCCCGCTTATTCTCACTTCAGTTGTCAATATGCTTGTCATCGCAGTGCCGAGTTCATCGCTGACGACGACCTTGATCGCGAACACAAGACCCGCCGCCGCGTTGTCCACACCGGTCACAACCGTGCCCAAGGCGCTGTTCCCGGCGTTCATCGTGACTATCGTCTGCGCCGATGTTGCAGTCGTGATTGTGTTAAAACCGGTATTGGTAACTTGGCCGCTGAGATATCCGGCTTCGTTCACAACGAGGGGTTTGTTAGTCGCCGTCGTGTTGGCCCAATAGGCGATGTTCGTCGCCGTCGTGGTTCGGGTTACACCGTTATAGGTCAGTGTGTCTATAGTAGTCGCAGTAATGGAATTGCCCAATTCATCGGTGAGAATTACTTTCAAACCGTACAGAAGTGAATCGCCCTCGGCCACGAGGAATTTCGGATTCGTCGTCGCGGTCCAGCTTGTCACCGATATGTCGTTATTGACACGTCTTACATAGCCGTCCTTGTACAAACCGACGAAATAGTTACCCGGCGTGGCATCCGGCGCTATATACCAACTTCCCCCGCTGAAATTCGCGGTTATAGGAACCGAGGAGCCTTCGCAACTCGACCACGATGCGCCGTCGGAACACACGATTATCGATTCCGCGGAGATGCCGGCGTACGTTACCGCAGTGCTTGTTTCCGTCTGGATATTCGCCGCGCCCGACAGAAGAATCATCTGATACGTGAGCGCATTCCCGCCGCCGTTGGTATAAGCGATCGTGTTATCTTGTCCGATAGCGTTAGGCGCAACAGCATAACTTTGCTCGACGAATCCGGGGTATCTTATCGTAAGGTCTCCGGCGCCGTAGGCGGCTATGAAAACATTTCCTGACGAATCTATGACTTCTTTGATAACCCTCGTCCGGGAGCCGCCCGTGTTGTACGTGAATAGTGTGGACGCCGTGGCCGCGGCCGGAGCAAGCGCGTTCCCCAAATTATCCTGAATATTCCCAGCGAGAATTTTCAAAGAGTAAAGATTCGATGATGTTATTTCAAGTTGTGAGATGTTGGAAACAGACATTGTGGCGTCGGTGTGATTGACATATCCCTGCGCCGTGACGCTGAGGTTCACGGAATCCGGAGTGCTGCTCGCCGCGCATTTCACGAGGATAACTCCGTTGTTCGTGCCGTCCTGATCCGGTAGAGGAAGTCCCGCGCCGTCGTTGTATGTGGCGTCGCAACTGTTCGATCCGCCGATTACAAGGGAGCCGGACAGAATCGCCATGCCGAGTTCGTCTTTAAGGTTGATCTTAATCGTGTATTGAAGAGCGGTCGTCTGAATGTTGTCGGCGGTGCCGGTATAGGTTACGTAGCTCGATTGGTAATTGACATAGCCCTGCGTGCTTTTCACGGAATAGTAGTAGTCGTTGCCGCCGCCGTTGATCAGTCCGGCCAGACTCGCTGCGGAAATCTCTATGTCTCCGTCGGCCACGTGGTCCATGTCCTGCGGACTGTTGTCATATATATCCGTCCAAGTGGCGTTCGGCGGCGACAGGATATCGTTATCCGCTCCCTCCGTCACAATCGTCATTGTGGTGTTCACATCTCCAATGATCGATTGCCCCGTCTCGGTTCTGAGCTGTATGCATATCGAGCCCGGCCCGAGCGTGCATGCGGCCTTCGCCTTTACAGCGAACACCGCGAATGCCATTATGGTGATCGAGATAACAAGGAAAAGTTTCTTCATACCTGTCTTTCCACCTTATCTGCTTAGTTTTTCCTTCGTTCCTGCTTTAAAAGGCTTAAGAGTAACTTGCACTCTGTCTGCCTGTTCCGAATCGTATTCGTTCCGGCTTGTTTTTTCAGGGATGTATCCCGCGGCCGATATCTCCGCTACAAAAGCCTGTCCCTTTTTTATGTAAGGATTTATATCCGTGGATGAAAAGAGAACCGCGCCGTCAGCGGCTTTGTCGCTGTCGTTTTTCGTGCCGTCCGTTACATCGAATTGTATGTTGGGAAGTTTATCAAGAGATCCGTCTTTCCCGGGCAGTATGAGTTCGACCCTTACCCCCAAAACCGGTTTCCCCTGTTGATTTACTACTGTTACTATTATGTCGCCTTTTCCGCTTTCGACTGCCGCCGGACTGACCTCCGCCGCCCCGTTATTCGGGGTGCTGGAAAAATTCCTCTCCGACGCGACAGCCGGCAAAGAGCCTACAAACATCATCAAAAAACACAAAGAAAACGCCATAACAAGCGTTCTTTGGTCCGGTTTGGCTGACATCACTACCGGTCTTCCCCCATTATATATAGAAATGCCATATATATCTTAACAGAATATTCAATACTATAAATCCTTAATTGTCAATTTTTTTAAACTATCCACTTCATAACAATTAATATGCCACAATTAATAATATCCTGTTCAGGGTAATTTTATTTCAAAACTCATCATGTTAATAATTATTGAGTTAAGGAGTAATCAGGAAATAATTGATTCCTTATAAATTAAAAAAACAACTTTTATAGGGATTTTTAGTCTTTCTTGATTCAAATTTCAGTTTTTTACCATTTGATGATTTTTTTTATTCAAATATGAAAATCCGTGATTTAAAAATACGCCGTGACATTAAGAAAAGAAAACCGTACGAATAACGGAAAAGTGTAGCTGATTCGCTTCAACTGAGGTATTTTTACATCATCTTGATGATATAAAATCTACAAGTTGCCGAGCCGATTCAGCGATATTCAGCGCCTCGGTAATCGCGGACACAACAGCAAAATGAGTCACTCCGATCGACTTGAGATGCTCTATTTTCGAGTGGTCCACTCCACCGAGCGCAAAAACGGGGTGCTCTTTATCCACCATTTTTATCAGCTCGGCGACGCTTTCGGATCCGATGGGAGATCGCGGATTCGAATCCGAGGTCGTCGGAAAAACCGGCGAAAATGTCACGAAGTCGGCCCCTTGCCCGATGGCGTCTCTCGCTTCGTCGCGCTCGTGAGCCGAATAGCCGATGATTTTTCCGGGACCGAGAAACTCTCTTGCTTCTTTCACCGGAATATCCCCCGCACCGAGATGTACACCGTCCGCACCGCTCAAAACCGCTATGTCCGGCCTGTCATTGACAAGCAACAGACCACCCACGTTTGAAATGATCTTTTTCAGACCGCGGGCTCGCTCGAGATACTCTCCGTCGCGAACAATTCTCCTATCAGGCCGGTATTGAATCATCCGCACTCCGCCGCGAACCGCTTCCACGGCGATCTGCTCGACATCCCGGCCGCCGCAGCGCCTGTCGTCCGTTATCAAATACAACCTTGGAATTTCCATATTCATTTTTCTTTCACCTAACCCGCGGATAAATTATAATCTACGAAGGCGGATGCAATATGAAAAATAGAAAAAGTATACTGAATGTTGATTCCACGAAACTAAAAGCTTACGTGGAATCGCTTGGGCAACCCTCCTTCCGCGCGAAACAGATATCCGACTGGCTTTACAAGAAAAACACCCCCGATTTCGACGGGATGAAAAATCTTCCAGTCGAACTTCGCGAGAAACTCAAGGAAACCTATTTCATTTCCCCTTGCCGACTCGATGACGAAATTCTTTCTCGGGACGGTGCAAGGAAATTCATATTCGAGCTTCCGGATGGCGTGAAGATCGAAAGCGTGCTGATTCCGGAGGACGACCGAGCGACCTTATGTGTTTCAAGTCAAGCCGGATGCGCCATGGGCTGCAAGTTCTGCTGCACCGGGAAAAGAGGATTCACGCGCAACCTCGAAACCTCCGAAATACTCGGTCAGGTGCTCGAAGCGAAAAGAATCGCCGGGTCGGATTCGGATATTACCAACCTCGTTTTCATGGGCATGGGAGAACCGTTCGAGAATTTCTCGAATTTAGTGAAGGCCCTCGAAACAATCACCTCGCCGGACGGGATGAATATTCCCGGAAGAAGGATAACCGTTTCCACGGTCGGGCTGACCAAGAAGATCGCCGAGTTCGGAAAACTCGGCCTCGCCCGCCTCGCGATCTCCTTGAACGCCGCGGACGACGTGACGCGAAAATCAATCATGCCCGCGGACAAGCGCAACCCTATCTCCGCCATAATGGACGCGTGCAGGGACTACCCTCTCAAAGCTCGCGAGAGAATCACTTTCGAGTACGTACTTCTGAACGGTGTGAACGACCGCGAGGAAGACGCATGGAAACTGTGTGGACTTCTTTCGGGAATTCCGTGTAAAATAAATCTGATCCGCTTCAACGAATACCCGGGCGCGGAATTCACATCGCCCGGAATGGAACGGGTTGAACTGTTCAGGAGCATTCTCATCAAACGCGGTTTGGACGTCTTTCTTCGAAGCAGCAGAGGGCAGGACATCTCGGCCGCCTGCGGCAGGCTTGGAGGCTCGACAAGTGAAAAACAGTAATTCCGATTCAGGCATCAGTCTCAAGGAGTGGATCGATACTCACGGCACGGATTTCGTCGTGAAAATAAGAGGCGGCAAACCTTATATAAGCAGAAAACCGCATAGAGACCCCAACAGGAAAAAAAGCGCGGCGGAACAGACCCAAGTGGATTCTTTCAAGCTCGCCGTTCAGTATGCAAAAGAAGTGATCGCGGACCCTGAAAAATCAGCCTCGTTCAAAGCCGAATCCGAAAAAACAGGCCGCTCCATCTATCACTTGGCCATCTCGGACTTCGTGAAAAAAAACAAAAAGGGCGATGCGAAAAAACTTCATTTCGAGTCCATAGTAGCGGAAAAAACCGGGCAGCATTTGTTCGTGAAAGTGAATTTCGAGGAACCGCCGCAATTCAAAAAAATGCTCGTTTTCCTCTATGAGCTTGACCACACCCCCGTCGAGCAGGGCGCCGCGGAACAAGCCACGATCACCTCGTGGTGGTATCTGGTGAAACACTCTGATATCGCCGGGCTGCCGTTCAGGGCGAGAGTGTCCGCGACGGGCGCGGATGATTCAGTTTTTGAAGCGGAACACGTAATCGTCTGATACTAATCTTATTTCCAAATATAATCGAGCGACGTACATCGACCGTCGGTTAGGCAATCATGAGAAAAATGAGGGATAGGATTATTCGTTCGGCCTAAGAAGCGGGAAAAAGATAACGTCCCGGATGGATGGCGAATCGGTGAGAATCATTATAAGTCTGTCTATCCCGATGCCCAGACCGCCCGTCGGCGGAAGTCCGTATTCAAGCGCCCGAACAAAATCCGTGTCAACCTTGTGCGCTTCATCGTCGCCGGCTTCACGGAGCGCTTGCTGCTTTTCGAAACGGCGAAGCTGTTCCATCGGGTCCGTGAGTTCGGAGAAGGCGTTCGCCATCTCAAAACAGTTGATGAACAATTCGAAACGCTCGGTCAGTTCAGGATCGTCGTCTCTCTGCCTTGCAAGCGGAGATATTTCGGTCGGATAATCGTACACGAACGTCGGCTGATGCAGGTTCGGTTCGACGAGTTCTCCGAATAATTTATCCATCAGTTGTCCGCGGTTCAGGTCCGGCGCGGCGTCCACACGCCTCTCTTTGCACAAAGCCGCAAGCTCATCTCGGCTCACGCTCACGGCCATGTCGATTCCAGCGAATTCCCTGAAGGAATCGAACCAACGGATACGTTTCCAAGGCCTCGAGAAATTTATTTCCTTTTCCTGATACACGAGTTTTTCACATCCGTGTTCCATAACGACGGCGTCCGTTATCAGCGCTTCTGTTATCTCCATCATATCGTTGTAATCCGCATAAGCTTGATAGAGTTCGAGCATCGTGAATTCCGGGTTGTGCCTTGTCGAAATACCTTCGTTTCGAAAGTTTCGGTTGATCTCGAATATCCGCTCGAAGCCGCCGACCGCGAGACGTTTCAGATAAAGTTCCGGGGCGATCCTTAGATAAAGATCGATATCGAGCGCATTGTGATGAGTGATGAACGGCCTCGCGGCCGCTCCGCCCGCCACCGCCTGCATCATCGGCGTCTCCACTTCGGAGAACCCTCTTTCGTGTAGAAATTCTCTTATCCTTTTTATTACCTTTATTCTCGACTCGAAGACTTTTTTCACCGTCGGGTTCGCTATCAGATCGACATACCTTCGCCTGTATCTCTGCTCGACATCCTTGAGACCGTGCCATTTCTCCGGCAGTTCGAGCAGGCTCTTCGTCAGTATCGACAAATCCTCCGCCATGACGGTTATCTCCCCGGTTCGAGTCCGGAACACCTGTCCGGAGGCCCCTATCATGTCGCCTATGTCCATCAGTTTGAAAAGTTCCGCTTTCGGTTCTTCCAACTTATCCGCTCTTACATAGATTTGGAGCCTGCCCGAGTCGTCGAACACATCTATGAAAGACGCCTTCCCCATTTTGCGGATCGCCTTTATTCTCCCGGCGATGGACACCTTGGTTTCCGTCTCGGCGAGCTGGTCTATCGCATCTATGACCTGCCGGGAAGTGTGAGTGCGGTTGTATCTGATGACGTATGGGGAAAAACCGAGTTGCCTGATTTTCTCAACTTTTTCAATTCGTAGTTTGATGTGTTCGTCCAATTCCATGGGATTACCCGCGCCTTGAAGTTGAATTTCGAAAACTTATTTGAGGAGCCTTGCCGCAAAAGCGGCAGGCGAGCTATTTCTTAATATCAACTATGAGATATCTAACTCTTCCCTTGGGCGTTTCGGCGTGAACGATGTCTCCTTTTTTCGCTCTCATGAGAGCGCGGCCGACGGGACAAGCGTCCGAAATTTTATTTTCCGTGGGATTCGCCTCCATGGAAGAAAGAATCGTGTATTCTTCCTCCGCCTTGTTCTTGAGGTTTTTAACTTTGACTCTCGATCCTATTCCCACGCGGTCGGTCGAGATCTCTCCGGCGCTCATCACCCTGCTCTTCTTCAGCATGGCCTCAAGATGGGCGATCCTGTTTTCGAGCATCGACTGATCTTTCTTTATCTCCTCGAATTCGGGGTCTTCGGATACGATACTGCTCTTTTCCGCATTCTGCATACGCTCCCGAATCTCGGCCCTGTGTTCCGTCTTGAGATGTTCGAGCAGTTCGAGCAGTTTCTTATGCCCGTCCGGCGTAAGCATGATAATGTCGTCTGTCTGATGGGACATGATCCCTCCCGATAAACAAAATACCCGGATTTTTCCGGCGAATTATTTTAGTTCCCGCTCAATTTATTGTCAACGCGTCGCCGGGAGACCTTATTCCGACGCCCTCTCGATTCCGTCGCCGACCAGCCTCGGATCGATTATATCCATGCAATTAGGATATTCCCCGCACTCGTTCTTGTAGCACGGCGCGCAGCCTTTTTCCGCGACAACTTTCTCGATGACTCCGAAGTCGTCTATCTCCGCCGGACAGGTCGGGCCGAAAAGCGCCACCGCAGGTTTTCCCAGCGCTGCGGCGAGATGCATCGCGAGCGTGTCTCCGGTGACTATCGCTCGCAACCGCGAGATCATGGCGGCGTACACCCTGACGTCGTCTATCGGCGAAACAACTTCCACGGGAGCGCCCCCGAGCCTCTGCTTCACGAGATTCATTTTTTCAAAATCTTCCGGGCCTCCTATCAGAGCGAAGCCGTACTTGTCCTTGAACCGCGCCAAAAGATACATCACCAATTCGACCCATTTTTCAGGCCGGGGCGATTTGTTCGCGAACGCGGGCCCGGCGCCCACTACGAGGCCTATGCAGTCGCCCGGCTTAG
>JAKLIR010000136.1 GCA_022709505.1 bacterium
AAATGGCAAAACGAGAACGAGGACTTTATAAGATCGAGAACTCGCCGAACTGGTATTTCGATTTTCAGATCAACGGGAGAAGGTATCAAGGTTCCACCGGCGAATCGTCGCTTGTGCGGGCAAGGGACGTGTTGGAGAGGAAGCGACAAGAGGCGAGAGACGAGGCGAACGGGATCAGGCGCACGACCACCAAGCGGGTATTATTCTCCGCTCTGCTCGCGGATTACATGCAGGCGAAAAGAGAGAAGAAGGCACGCCCGACCGATATCGGAAAGGTATCGAAATTCGTTTCCTTCTTCGGGAGCAATACGCCGGTGACCGCACTTGAGGGCAATGAAATGGAATTTCACAAGTTTATAAAGGCGAGGCTCTCGGGCGACATTGTGATTACGCATCGATATGACGGTAAGGCCGAGCGGTTCATCACGGTACAGAACCCAAAAAAGGCCCCGTCTTGTAGCAGGATTAATGTCAATCGCGATCTTGCACTTTTGAGGGCAGTTTTCAACTGGGGCATAGAAAACGGACTTTGCAGCCGACAGCCGATCAAGCGTGGGATGTTTGACAGGCGAGCCGAGGAGCAGAGCAAACGCATGGAATTCCTCACAGACTCGGAAGCGGAGCGTTATCTTGCCGCCTGCCCCCCTCAGTTCTACCCGGTTGCGCTCGCGGCGCTTGAAACAGGTTGTAGGCGCAACGAGATATTACACCTGACATGGGCCGATGTGGACTTGAACAATAATGTATTCACGCTCAAAGACACAAAGGCCGGGAAACAACGGACAGTCTTCATCACGCCGAGGCTGGCAGAGACCCTTGCCAAGATCAAGGAGAGCCGGGGGGCGTTCGGGCGTGTGTTCCTTTCTCGCTCGGGAGATGCTTACAAGGATGTACGGAGAGGGCACGAGGCGGCACTAAAGGACTCCGGCATTGAGGATGAGCGGAAGAGGGCAGGAAAGCCGTCACTACGGTTCCACGATCTCAGGCACACCTTCGCCAGCGCATTAGCAAAATCATCACATGACTTGAACATCGTTCGCCGGGCGCTCGGCCATGCAGACATCGCAACGACGATGAGATACGCACACCTAACAGAGCAGCAATATGCGGATTCGGTTCGCGCAATGTCTGAGGAAAAATCGCGGCACACTTGCCAAACAGCCGACAACGACGTTAGAATTTTCACTATAGTCGGTTTGAAGGGTGAAAAAGTCGAAAAACTTGACGGCGAAAAAACCGCATTAGATCAGGCTGTTTTATGAAACACCCTCGCGGTTCAACCACATAGAGCATCATTCTCTCATAATTATTTCGATGTTGTTTCGGGCGAGAGTGCAGCCTTCCTCATCGTTTCCTCGCTGATATATATCGAGAGCCTTTTGCATCAGTTTGAGGGCGTCGTCCCTCCGGCCCGACTGAAAAAGCAGAGCCGCGAGATGTTGCGACACATCAGCATACTTCCCTTCCTCTTGAAGAGCTTCGAGCAGTTCGAGCGTCTTTTCGAACAATTCCATCGCCTTTTGCCGCGCGCCGATTCTCGAAAGTGCGTCCGCCGCGCCGGTCAGCGCATCGGCTTTCATTAGAAATTCGCCGCCGATCTCGTATGAATCCGACGCCTTCATGAATGACTCGAAAGCCTTTTCGTTGTCATTCAAATCGAGATACGCCGCCGCGAGTTCATAAGAACAATTCCCGAGAGAGAAATCGTCCCTCAATTCCCCGAATATGCCTTCAGCCTCTATGAAACAATTCACCGCTTCGGCCGCCTTGTAATCCCTCCTCAGCGCCACGGCTTTCGCGAAAAGCATCTCCGCTCTTTCAGCCGGATCATTTTCATTCGCGATCAAGTCGAGCGCCCGGTCGCAGCAGTTCACAGCTTCGGCGTATTCGGTCAAATCTATGCACAGCGCGGCGAGCCCGGCGAGACAGTTGATTTCTCCGCCGATGTTTTCAATTTCTTCATATATGGACATGGCCTGCGAGTACAAAGCAGCCGCTTCGCGAAAATCACCCTTCTCTCTGCAAGCGAACGCCATAAGCGATAGCGCGCGCGCAGTTTCCGGAGCGTTGCTCGCCTCACGGTGAACATCGTACGCCACACGCGCGCATCTAAGCGCCTCTTCATGATCGCCGGATTCCAACGCTATTTCGGACAAGGCTTCGAGGCAGGCCGTCATCGTTCGCGAGTCGCCCGCCCCTTCCGCGAGGTTCAACCCCTCAACGAACGCGGCGCCCGCCAAATCGTTCTTCTTCAACACCTTCTGTATCATACCGATGTTGAATAAAACCGCTGTTCTCGCAAGCGTGTCCTTTCGCTTTTCAGCTCCTTGCGAGGCCGCTTCATAAAAAGTTATCGCCTTTTCAAAATCGCCGAGCCCCGCGCAGGCGTTGCCCATCAGAACGTTCAGCGCAACAGCTTCCCCGTCCGCTGCTCCCACAGCGCCGCAACTCTCAAACGACTTCGCCGCCGACGCGTAGTCCCGCTCTTCAAGCCTGTCCATTCCCTCCCGGAACAGCTTCAGCGAGTCGCCCTCGAGTTCGGACAGCCCGCCTTCATAATTGAATAGTCTTATTTCAGTTCCTCGCGCCAAATCTCTTTTCCTTTCAACAGACATTCTCAATTAATTATATCCTTTAAAACAACCTTGTCTCCGTAATCAGGAATTACCCGATTATGCTATAATCTGCATGTTCGGATGCGAGAACCCGTCCCGGACAATAAATCGAGAGGTACACCGACATGAACAGCCGAGTAAGAACGCTTCGAACGATCATCATTGCTATTTGCCTCATCGCATGTGCGACAGCGACGGCTTTCTCGTTGAAAAACAGAGCCTTCATCGTTTCGCATTTCCACTGCGATCCGGTTTGGACCAACACGCAGTCCGGTGAAATTCTAAGATCGCTCGCGATCGTGAATCAACAACTCGAATACGCGGCGAAGGAACCGCGCTTCAAATTCATTCTATCCGAAATCGACTATCTGAAGCCATACTGGGACCTGCTCCCCTCGAAGCGAGGCGAGATCAAGAAGCTGGAAAAAGATGGCCGGATCGAATTTACCGGCGGCTACAGCGAACCGGACGAAGCCGAAGTGGGCGGCGAGGCCCTGCTGCGGAACATGCTATACGGAAAAATATTAAAAGAGGCTTATTTCGATACGAACGTCATGACGGACGCGCAACACGATGTATTCGGGCACGCGGTACAGATGCCGCAGTTGCTGAAAGGCACAGGCCACAGCTACGCGCAGTTCTCCAGAGGCAACCTCACCGACCTTCCCACCGAATTCCTCTGGCTGAGTCCTGACGGTTCTTCGATTCTCACAAAACAGATCGGCTACGGCGGGAGCGCTTCCGACGCCTCTTTCCTCGCGCGCGATCCGAAACAATACGGGCTGACATCAAACTCCATGTTCATGTCCGGCGGCGATTTTCAGGAGCCCGACAGAACGATCGGCAACCGCCTGAAAAAGTCCAAGACCTTCGACGTGGTCTCCGGCACTCATATCGATTTTTTCAAAGCCGTGGAGAAGGAATTAAGCGAAAAAGGAGAGACGGCGCCGATGATAAGCCGGGACCACACGCCCCTGCTCGTCGGTTGCTACACAAGTCGCATCGACACGAAGTTCGCAAACCGAAACCTTGAAAACCTGCTTGCGGACGCCGAGAAGTTCTCCACGATCGACAGCATGAAAACAGGCGCGCCCTATCCTTGGGCCGAACTCGATTTCGCGTGGCGACAGCTTCTCTACGGACAGCACCACGACGGCCTCACCGGATCGGACAACGAGAACGTGAACCTCGACCTTCTGGGATCGTGGAGACAGGCGACAATTGTCGCGAAAAGAAAACGGGACGGCGCCTTAGTCCACATTGCATCGAACATCGATACTTCTTCGGCCGCCGGGAACAACGTCGCGGCGGCGCCCATCGTGATTTTCAATTCGATGAACTGGAAAAGGACGGG
This sequence comes from bacterium, assembly GCA_022709505.1. Taxonomy (GTDB): domain Bacteria; phylum UBP15; class UBA6099; order UBA6099; family UBA6099; genus JAKLIR01. The sequence continues at coordinate 3,970 of JAKLIR010000136.1, forward strand.
CATTGTCGAAGTCACATTGAAATTACAGAATCCCGCAAAAGCATTTTCCATCGTTGACCCCGAGGGAAAATCCGCCGAGTTTCAGATGGCCGATTCAATCGTGAATCTTCCGATAAGCAGCGCCAAGCTTCTTCTTCTCGCGAAGGATGTCCCTTCAATGGGATACAAGGTTTACAGAGTGGTGAAGGCGGATAAATTCGCAAAAGGCGTCATTCCCGCGTTTGAAAACGGGACTTCATTCGAGAACGATCTCTATAAGCTTGAAATCGATCCGGGTAAAGGCGGCGGACTCAAGAGCATATATTCGAAGAAATTGAAACGTGAGTTCATAAACGCCGAAGTCGGGGTGGGAAATGAAATTTACGCTATCAAAGAGAACGGCGAAAAAGTCGAATCTCCTTGGAGCCTTCACACGACGGGTCAGTTCTGGAGAACGGGAGACTACCCGGCAGGCTCGGTGAAGATAGAGCGCGGCGCGATCCGAACGAGAATCATAATCACGAACTCGCCGCATAAAGCGAACGTCAAGATACTGGACGGAGGAGACAAGCTCGTTGATACCCGTATGGAAGAGGTTCTCCCCGAGATAGTTCAGGAAATCGACCTCATTAAATCTTCTCCCCGGATCGAATTCTCGACGAGATTGATCGGATACAAAGCGGAAAATTTCCTCTTCAAGGCGGGCTTCCCTGCCGCGATAGACAACGCCGCGCCGCTCTTCGAGGAGCGGTTCGCAACCGTCGGCCGCGAAAGAAACACCGAACGGTTCCTGTTCTACGATTTCTGGCGCGAACCGGGCCTCAAACTCGGTCGTGAATATCCCACCAACAACTGGGCGGGGTTGTCGCCTACGACTTCTTTCGACTTCACGAACGAAGCCGGCGCGGCGATGGAACAATATCCGCTCTACCTCGGCGAGATAGTGATCCCGGGGGATCAGGCGTCGTTGAGACTCGCCAACAAACTCGCGACTGCATTCGTCAAGAACGGCGTCACAACTACACCCACATCCGACGTCGCGGCGCGCACGAACGAATACTACGGATTCAGAGTCGTGCTGAACGAAGGTAACAACGCTTATCTTAAAAACATCCTCTCTTCACTCAGCGAGGAAGCAAAATCCGCTCTCGAAAGAAGCGAACGGGAAACCGGCGTGGGCACAGTCTTCGCGCAGATCGGCGACTCGGTTACATCCACTCCGGACCATCGAGTAATCCCGATTTTGATAATCGACGCGAAAGATGCGGCCTCGCTCGAAAAAGCGGTGGGCAACCTCATAAAACAACTCGATGAAAATCATGCGATATCTTTCCCGGCCTACGTCAACACGACATCGTTCAAATCTAAAATGAGCGGTTACGGCTTCGCGTTGATCAACAACGGCAATCCGGGAAACAGCATCGAGGGCAACAATACGATCACGCTTTCTCTCATGAGAAGCTCCACCGGATGGCCGTCAGGGCGTTCTTATTCGGAGAACTGGGAAGTGATGCACTGGAACCAGATCTTCAGATACGCGGTGCTGCCCTTCGAGAAGGATTGGCTCAAAGCAGACGTGGTCCGCTCGGGCTACGAATTCGGCAACCCGATGATCGCGTTGCAAACTTCCGCGCGAAAAGGAAAGCTTCCCTCCGGATCCTATTCCTTTATGGACACGGGAAAAGCGAACGTGATAGTGACCGCTCTCAAGCCCGAGGGATTCCCCGAAATATCGTGCATGGGAAAAATCCGAGGTGCGTCGAATATGGTCGTGAGGATGTACAATCCGGGATATGCCGGCACCAAGGGAAGCTTGTCAACGGACGCGCCTGTGAACTCTATAACGGAATCCAACATGATCGAGAAACCGATCGGCAAGAAAAATGCCGCGAACGGAAAGAACATGGGAATCGCGCTGTCTCCGTTCAAGATCGCGACTTACCTGATGGGGATACCCGCAGGCGGAAAGTATTTCTCCCCCGCTCCGCCGGAGAAACAAAGCGCGCCCGAATTCGTGCGCTATTGGGAGATCAGCACAGGTGCGGCGCCGACGGGTTTCATGCCGGTTACCATTACCCTCGAACCAATCGGCTACAGCACGGATGAATCCGTCTATCACGTATCAGTTACGCTGTCGAACAACTTGAAAGACGTCCGCGTGCGTGGAAATGTCGAACTCGCCGTCCCATCCGGCGTGAAGACAAGCGGAGACACTTCATACGACCTGTCGCCGGGCGCGGTAAAGGTGCTCCGGCTTTCATTGTCCGGTTACGATCTGAAAAAACTCGCGAAGCAATACGTAGCGGCGCGGATCAAATACGGCGGCACGGTATATGAAGACGTTCTTACGTTCCGCGAATGGAAGGTTAAGCAAGGCGACGGTTCGGCCGATTTCGCGGACGCCGGGTACGATGACAGCTCATGGAAAACACTTCCGCTCGCTAACTTCTGGAGCCGTGCGTGGGCGGAGAAAGGAACCACCCTATATAGAAAACAGGAGTTCATTCCGAAAGGGATGGGAGACTCGCAGATGTTTTTCGTGAGGCCGACCGCTTCGAAGCTCGACGCATATCTCGGCGGCAGAGAAGTTCGCAAGGAAAAGGAAGGCTTATCGTATCCGCCGCTTATTAATATGTATTACGCGAAGCAGGCGGAGAACAATTTGATTGCGTTGAAGTATGAGGAAACGGACGCAGCGCAACCCGCGTGGGGAATAGCATTCAAAGGGTCTGACGCCCTTTTCAATCGCGAAGGCCTGAAGGTCCCCGGCGAAATCAAAGCGAAGCCGGGCGAAACTGTGAAATTCAAAGTGACCGTGGAAAATCCGTTCGATCAGCAACTCGAAGGGAAGGCATTCCTGATAAGTCCGGTTCAGACGTGGGGCGAAGGCGGAGACTATTCCTTGATAAACATTTCACCGTTTGAAAAGGCCTTCAAGATCGGCCCCGGAGGATCGGCCGAACTGGAATTCAAAATAGAAGTTCCAGCGGGTTCGCTTCACGGCAATTTCCCGGCGATGGTGAAAATCATCAGAAGTGGAATCCCGTCGTACTCCGACCCGATCCACATAATTGTCGAATAGATTCTATTTTAATTTAGACCGGCTCTTCCGGACTGCATCAAGATTTCGCATAGCATGAGGATTGTCCGGATCGATTTTCAAAATCTGTTTTAATATTCGTTCGGACTCTTCGGTTCTTCCTTTCTTGTAATAGAGAACCGCGAGGTTTCCGAGCGCGTTGATTTCGACTGGATTCTTTTCAAGAACCGATTTGAGTTCTTTTTCAGCGTCATCCAATCTGTCGAGTTTGAGATAAGTCGAGCCGAGAAGATAGTGAGCGGCGGTCCAGTCCGGCTGGAACCGAACGGCGTCCAACAGCAACGGAAGCGCCTCGGCTGGGCGGCCGAGCCTGTTCAAGGCGAGAGCGAGATTGTATCGCACATCATTCGTCGGATGCCGGTGCATGGCGAGAGTGTAAACATCGAGCGCTGCGCCCGGATTACCCGCGCGCCAGTACGCCGTGCCGAGCGCGAGCAAAGCCTCATAGTGCGCCGGGTCGAGCCGCGCCGCAAGTTCGAGCCGGCCTATCGCTTCTTCCATCTGTTGCCGGTCCCTCGCAAGCTCAAGCAATCTCCTTCCATACCCGGTCTGAGCTTTAGAGCTGTTCGGACACTCCGCGGCAGCTATTTTCCACAGGTAAAGCTCGTCTCTCCACTCGTAATTCCTCTGAAAAGTCACTGCTCCGAAAATCAGGATGCAGCACGCGAGGAATGCGTTCGTCAACAACCTTGCCCCCGGAGAGGAGTCCGACGTGCTTTCAAGAAAAACAGCAGCCGTGAAGATGCACAACCCGATCGACGGCAGATAAAAATAACGTTCCGCCATCACGGCGCCGAAAGGAACTATGTTTGAAACCGGCGCCATGCAG
>JAKLIR010000137.1 GCA_022709505.1 bacterium
GCTCGCGCGAGACGCCGCGGCGCTTACGGCGGCCGGCTATTCACTTCGCCGCGCTCGCCCAGTGGACATGTTTCCCCATACCTCTCACATAGAATGTGTTTGTCTGTTCGAAGCCGGATTTTTCCGGTGAAAAATCCGGGAAATCGTAAAAAGAGCGATCCACGGCGTTGCATCATCGACTCGAACTCGGTCACATACGAAACAGTATGCTCCCTCGTTCTCGCTCGATGCGTCTTGTGTCTCATCTCTTTTTCCGATTTCAACCCACAGTGATGAAAAATGTGGGTTAAGAATCCCTCCTAACCTTTTCACTATCACAATTCCGGAAGAGCACCGGAATTGCTTGCCATTATGCGAAAAAATTTTTCCCGCATTACGATGCTCCGCTTTTACGATTTTAAACATCATTGGAGAGCGCAATTCCGCGAGCGCGGCGCGGAATTGCGCGAGCGAAAAGTTTTGAAGAGGATTCCCAAGGAGAAACTTTTTCAAAAGTTTCTCCTTGGGCCGCCGGAGGCGAAAAGGGGCGGGCGTGAAGGAATCAGAAAATATTTTCATGGATTAACGAAAGATATTGTAAAATGGTTTATCCCGCACCGCCGGTGGATATGGATCGGCCCGCATGTTGCGGAACAAAAGGGGAAACGACGGGAGGCCCGGGATTCATGGCGAAGTTACGGTTGTTGCTGATCGGCATTGTTATTTTCATACTTCCCGCGTCCGCGGCGAGGGCGGGTCTGTACGTGTCGAAATCGGCGGATAAGATAACGGCCCGAACGGATGCGTTCAAGGTAGAAGTGCGGCTTGACAACGGGCTGCTGAACGCGTGGTGGGGCGACGGTGCGCCGCTGATCCGGAACGCGTTTTCCCTGTGGCAGATCGTTACTCCCGACGGGAGTAAGGTGATCGCCTCCGCGGGCGACAAAAAACGCAGCGTGGTCGTGCAGAACTTCGTGGACCGGGTGGGAGAGGGCAAGAAGGCGGAGATCACGTTCCCGGCGGACGAACTCGGTTTGAGCTTCACGATATCATACAGGTTTTACGAAGGGAAACCGTTTTTCATAGTGTTGCAGACGGTGAGGAACGTCGGAGGCGGAGCGCTGAGGATAGACCGTGCGATACCGTTGCAGGCCGAGGCGCAGAGGCGCGGAGGTTTTTTCCCGGGGCCCGATCCGTCGATGGTATGGGCGCTTGAAAACGGATATAAATTCATGTTCGATTTCTACGTGCGCGCCGTGAAGGCGATAGACCCTGTGGTGTCCAATTGGGATGCGGCGTACTACGATAGGACGACGCAGCGCACGACGATGATCGGTTTCCTCACGGCGGATCGCGCGAGAGTGGGCGTCCGTTCATACCACGATCCGGAGGGTTGCGAGAAAGAAGGGTCTTGGACGGCGGTCACGTCGATAAAAGCGGAAGCGTCCTACGAGCCGTCGGCGCCTCTGAAAAAGAACGAAGTGTTCGAAGCGGAGCGGCTGTATGTCGGCGTTTCAACCGAAACCGCGCCGCACCCGACGCTCGAGAGGTTCGCGGACGCCGTGGCGGAACACTACAGGATAAAACCGTGGAGCAAGCCGATCCCGACCGGCTGGAATAGTTGGGCGACGCGGTATCACGCGGACATCTCCGAGCAGATAATCCTCGACAATGCGCGCTCCGCCGCGAAAAATCTCGGCCCGTTCGGCATGACTTATTTTCAAATCGACGACGGCTGGCAGCAGATGGTCGGCGACTGGGAGCCGAACGGGCGGTTCCCGAACGGTATGAAGTACGTAGCGGACGAACTGCGCACCATGGGATTCATCCCCGGAATCTGGATCGCACCGTTTGTAACTCATGTGAATAGCGCGCTCGCCCGCGAGCACCCGAACTGGATCATGCAAAAGAACGACATCATGAAACAGGTCGTGTCGAAAGAGTGGCTGCTGCTCGACATAACGAATCCCGAGTTCAAGCAATGGCTTCGCGCGCTGTTCGAGAAGATCGGCCGCGAGTGGGGCTTCGGCTTCATCAAGACGGACTATGTTTATTATTCGCTTTTCGCGGACGGGTATTACAATCCCGACATCACGACGGTGGAAGCATACCGCGAGGCGATGAAGATAATCAAGCAGGCGTTGCCGCCCGACGCCTTCCTCGTGGAGGTCGCGGTGCCGGTGGTGAACAGCATCGGGATCGCGGATGGGATGAGGCTCGGCCTCGACATCAAGCCCGACTGGGCGGACGACGAAGGCTACCTGACACAGGGGTTCAAGCCCATGGTGCGGAATGTGGCGCGCCGCTACTGGATGAACAGACGCGTGTGGATCAACCACCCGGACATGTTCTACCTCGGCAGCCCCGAGGAAACGGAACGATGGGGGACGCGCGTCACGCTCGAAGAGGCGCGCTGCTATGCAACGCTCGCCTCTCTCAGCGGCGAGATAACCAAGATCGGCGATTCATTCACGGGCCTCGATTCGGCCCAGATCGACATGCTTAGAAAGATAATGCCAGTCTATCCGGGCAACGCGCGCCCCATCGACCTATTCGAGCACCTCTATCCCGAGGTCTGGCATCTTCCCGTGCGCACGCAGGATCTCGATTACGACGTGGTGGGCATGTTCAACTGGGGCCGCAACCGGAGCTGGGGCGTCGCGACGCCGGAGCAGACGGAAACGATCCGTGTCAATCTCGCCGACCTCGGCCTCAGCCCGACCCGCAGATATATCGTCTCGGAATTCTGGACCGGCGAGCCGCGCGGCGAGATAGAAGGCTCTCTCGAAGCGGTGCTGCTCCCGCGCACTGTCCGCGTCTTCGCGGTCCATGAACTGAGGAACCGCCCGCAGCTCATCGGCGACAACCGCCACATCACTCAGGGCGCGACCGATATCAAATGGGTTGAATGGAATCCTGTAAAGAAGACCCTCGCCGGACGCCAGAAACTGGAGTCCGATTTCGAATACAAACTCATGTTCCATGTGCCGGACGATGTGAAATTCATAAAAGCCGCTTTCGAGGACACCGGCCTCGTTCTCGACTCCGAAGTGCGGGGCGACATCGTCACCGTCCGCTTCAGCGACCCGTCCGCCTCCGAGCGTTCTTGGACGCTCTTCTTCGAATGAATTGCAAAATGCGAACAAAAGAGTTGTGTTGACAATGGCAAAACTCAATGATAAGATCAGAGCAGTTTGTACGACAAAAAGGAACATTTACAACAATGAATTATAATTGCGCACGTATTTATTGTGCCGGCCCACTGTTTAATTCCCAAGAGCAAGCTGAAATGCTAAAGATAGCATCTTGCTTGGAATCCGCCGGTTTCGATACTTTTTTGCCTCAGAGAGACGGCCTTGAAATGTGTGTTCTTCAAGAAGATCTTGTAAGAAATGGAATTTCACCTAATATCGCTAATGACATATTGAAAAGAGCAGTGTTTTCAGTTGATGTTTTTCAATTGGTAAAAGTATGCGACGGCGTCATTGTGAATCTTAATGGAAGAGTTCCTGATGAAGGTGCGATTTCAGAGGCGGCGATAGCTTGGTGTGCGGGAAAAACGGTAATAGGGTACAAAGCTGATAATAGATCGGTATTCAATGGGGAAGACAATCCTCTTGTATCCGGTTTGTTTGATTTTGATCTGTATGATGACATTGAAAACGCCGTCAAGGCGTTTGAAAGGTCGATTGCCCACCGAACTAATAAAAAGAAAAACAGGTTAACGACTTCAATAGAGAAAAGTATTTCCATCGGAGAACAAATCTGGAAAACGCTCGAAAAAGAAAGAAAAGCCGAAAGTATTGCGAGTTCTCTCTTCGATGTTTTTTCTTTTTCCCGACCTGTGGAAAAAAGTTTTATTCAAAAGATAGCGAAGTAATAACTACACCATAGTTTTTGATGGAACAATGTCAGACTTTGCCACTTCATGCAATGATCCTGAAATGACGCAAAGGGCGTATAAGATTGAGCCTGATGAATTTCGCAATGAATTTGAAAGGGATTATACAAGAATTATTCATTCAAGGGCTTTCAGGCGGTTGCGGCATAAAACGCAAGTGTTTGTTTCTCCCAACAACGATCACATTTGCACTCGTCTTGAACACAGTCTTCATGTTGCTTCCATCTCAAAAACAATAGCAAAAAAATTGGACCTCAACGAGGATTTGGTGCTTGCCATAGCAGTAGGCCATGATCTCGGCCATGCGCCGTTCGGCCACAGAGGCGAAGAGTGTTTGAAAAAGATCGTTGAAGAGGGAAAGAAAAAAGCGGAAACAAAAACCTCGGACGCTAAATTAAAGCACTATGCTTCTATAAGTGAATTTCATCACGAGAAAAACAGTTTAAGAATGGTGGAAAAACTCGATTCTCCCTACGAAGAACATTCAGGCCTCAATCTGACATTCGCGGTTCGAGATGGGATCGCCTGCCATTGCGGGGAAGAGCTTTTGAAAGAATTATCTCCGAGAGATAAAAAAGAAGTGGATTTGTATTCTTATTCGGTTCTTCCTAAAACTTTAGAAGGCTGTATTGTCAGAATCGCCGATGTTATTGCTTATCTTGGTCGTGATATGGAAGATGCCATTACCGCTGAAATAATTACAAGAGATCAGTTGCCTTCGAAAGTTCAAAAACATCTTGGAAAAGAGAATAGAAACATTATTCATTCTCTTATTGCCGATGTGTGCGATCAAAGCAAAGGCAAATACAAGATTGTGTTAAGCGATGATGTTTTTGAGGCAATATGTGAATTTCGTAAATTTAGCATGGGAAATATTTATGAAAATGAAAAAGTGAAAAAGCATTTTGACAGAATCGAAAAGTCGATGGAAGTGATGTTCGAAGAGATATTCGACAAGGTTCTTATTTTTCAACAACGACCTGAGTTAATAGATTGTCCACAAGATACGTTGGTGAACCAAGAAGTAGATAATTTCAAAGTATTGAGAGATTTTTTGAAAACAGATATAAAAAAAACGTGGCAAGACGAAAATCCCGTTCAGCTAACGATAGATTTCGTATCGGGAATGACCGACACATATTTTATTAGTTATTTTAAGTCTCTTTTTCTTCCACAGCCGACATTTTGATTTGATTGCCGAATTTTACATTATGAAGCAAGCGGATTTTTCTTTGATGCTATTTTCTTTGCAAGCCGATTTGTGATATAAAAGCAAAAGCGATTTCATAAAACATTTTTCCGGATTTACCGGATGGGAATCCGGGCCGGGGATTCGACGGATTCGGTGCGCGCGCGTAATCGAGCCCCGCCGCCGTCAAGCACGAGCTTGCCGCCGTTTTTCCGGAAGGAGGGCTGCCATGAGGGTGAAAAAGATATTAATCGTCTCCATCGCGATCCTGTCGGCGATTTTCGTTCAAATCCGTTCTACCGCTTTTGCGCAGGACGACGCCGCTATGTGCGCGGAGGACATCATGTCCTCCATAGGCGCGTTGAGCGAAGACGGGCTTGCGGAGTACGTGGCGTCGTGCCTCAATGATTTTCCGGACCGTGCGGAAGTGCGGCGGGCGGCGGGCTATTATCAACTATACATGGGCGATCCAGCCGCTGCCTCGGCTGAGTTTGCTGCGCTCGTCGCTCTCGACCCGGAAAACATCGAATCCCGGCACCAGTACGCTTACGCCTTGTTGCTCAAAGGCGACAAGGCCGCCGCGAACGAACAGGCCCAATTCATTTTCGATCGCGACGAGAGATACGAAACGCCGGAGCAGGTTCTTCGCGTCATACTGTATTTTTCAATGCGGCCTCCGGGAATGAGAAAAGTAATGGAAACGTCCGGCGAAACCGCAATGGCGGGTAAATCCTATCCCTACACGACTGAGTTCGCTCAGGACACCGTTCAGGACGAAGACGGCGCGACGTATTATCTCACGGTGATGGACAATCTTTACGAAGGGAACGGCATGTCGAGCGTGACGAGAACGGAGGTCGCCTTGAACTTTTCGTGTTCGCTCGCCGGATGCTCGGACACGATAGGAAATTCTACGACCGAAACAACGTCGAAACACAAAATGGAGATGCAGTCCGAATTCGAAACGTACAACGGAAATACCCCTCTCGGCCAGACACGGTATCTCGTCGGTCTGTTTTCAAAGAAGAAGGCCAAGACGATGACGCTTGAGAACGACATGTCGGCGAAATCGACCAACGTCATCGAGAACGAACCGCCGTCTTTCGAATCTTTCCCCGCTTTTCCCGGGAAGAAAGCGTCGGGGAAGTCCAAGAACAAGTCAACCGCCGTGAATCAATTGGACGGCTGCTTCGAGGCTATAAAAACTCCGAAACCCGGCTTCAATATCGCGGATAACATTAAATTCAACGTTTTAGGCAAGTCCACGACTTCTTTCAAAAAGTCGAAGGAGTGCTCGGAAGACGAGTCTAAAGGATATTCGAATACCGAACAGACATTCGAATCGGAAACGGTGGACATCGTGGCGGTCGAAACCCCCGCCGGGAGATTCGAGAACTGTTTGAAATCCGTTTCAAAGTCAAAATCCAAGAGCGAATCGAAGCAGGAAGGCGAATTTCGCGGAAAGAAATATTCTTCTGAATCAAAAGGCGACGGCGACACGGAGACGACGAGTTGGACGTGCCCGTTCATAGGGGCGGTGAAAACGAAAAGCGTTTCTAAAATGAAGAGCGTGACGAGCGGACAAAGTTTCGACAGTACGTCCGAATCGACGATGGTGCTGAAAAGCCTCGATTTCCCGGATTATCAGAAATATCTCGAACAAGTGGAAAGCATGATTCAGTGATTTTGGGCTGCATCAGGCTCTGAACGTCGATGGGTTTTTCAGTTGTGCCTAAGCTTGTCAAACCTCTGTTTGTTTCAGGTGGTGCGTGCAATTCAGAGAGTCCACGCACCAGCCGCCGCTTTCAACGCGATCGACCACCGAGATCGAGCAGTTTTCCACCCTGAATGGCGGCCGGCCCTCGATCGGGATCCCGAGAAAATATCTGAACATCAACGAGCACACGCCGCCGTGCGCGACGATCAGGATGACGCCGTCGTATTCACCGGCTAAAGTCTCCACCGCCGCCGTGATTCGTTCATAAGCCTGTCTCTTGGATTCCCCGCCTCTCGGCGCGAAATCCGGCGAGCCCGATTTGATCCCGGCGGCTTCCTCGGGCAGTTCAGTTTCGATTTCCCGCCAGTTCTTTCCTTCCACAACGCCCCAATTACGCTCTCTTAGAAGAGGGGTTCTTACCAAGTCCACGCCGTCGAGGCGCCGCTTAACGGTTTCCGCAGTGTCGGCGGCGCGGGAAAGATCGCTCGAATAGATTCTTCCTATGCCGGCGTCGGCGAGACTTCCCGCGAGCGCCTCCGCCTGCACGCGGCCGCGCTCGTTGAGCGGCACGTCGGTGTGCCCTTGAATGAGGCTGTTCGCGTTCCAATCGGTCTCTCCATGCCTTGTTATGATGAGTCTTTTCGCCTTGCCTGTAACCATTTCGTTCGTTCTCGCTACGATCCTCTTTTTGTTAGAGTCTCTAAATTCCCCCAATTTTAACACATCGGATCAATAAAACGGAGGACGCCGGCCACATTGCTTTTCGAGCACGGACGAGCTCCCATATCAGGAGGCCGAAAAGAGGATTAATTTTGAGGGAACAACTTTTTTTATTTGAATGTTTTAAGAACAAATCAACCGGGATTGACAAATATGCCATTATTATTGTTTAATGGAAGTCCATTTCAGGAAGGCGCAAATTTTGTTTTCGCACGATGTATTGTGCTTGAATTTAAACAATTCAATGAGGAGGGTGTACAGAGATGATCGTGAAGATGAAGGCAATTATGGTCGCGGTAGCGGCGGTGATGGTGGTGAGCGGGACGGCGATGGCGTCGCAGGTTGGGCCGGTGAAGGTGTCGCT